>DAOWNN010000071.1 GCA_030642585.1 Bacteroidota bacterium
AAATAAATACTCTTGTAAACATTTGCTGTAAAGTTAATAAATAAGAAAGAATTTGAATACATAATTTTTATGATCTTTAATACTTTTCTTCTTTGAACTTAACTAAATTTACGAGGAATTAAATACAAAATAATCATGGTTTGATGAAAAAATATTTTCTCATTTTATTATTACCCATTCTCGTTTCTACAGGATGCAAAAGAAATTTTTTAAAAATTAATGTTTCAGGAATTGACCTTGAGATATCTGTTATTCGATTTGAGCAGGAACTCTTTGAAATGGATTTGGATAGTGTTCCGGAATCTTCAAAGGAACTGAATTCAAAATACCAGCATTTTCTCTCCTTGTTTTCTTATGTAATCAATATTGGCGATCCTGATGATCCGGCTTTTGCAGATTTTTTAATGGCTTTCATAACAAACAGGATTAATAATGAGAGTTATATAAAAAGTCAGGAGGTTTTTTCGGACATTGGTTTTCTGGAAAAAAAGCTGACCCTGGCTTTCAAACACTATAAGTATTTTTTTCCGGAAAAAAATACTCCTGAAATTTACACCTTTATTTCGGGGTTCAACAATTCAATTATTATTGACACAAATATCCTGGGAATTGGTATTGACAGGTATCTTGGAACAGACTACGAATATTATCCCAGCCTTGGTTTACCATTGTACATGAGAAGAAATATGTATCCCGGGAAAATCCCATCAGATTGCATGCATTCCTGGGGAAGTACTGAATTCCAATTTGGCGATGTAAGGAACAATGTTTTGAATAATATTATTTACCAGGGGAAGCTGTGTTATTTTGTAAAGGCAATGATGCCCAATGAGCCCAATCATATAATAATGGGTTTTTCACCTGAGCAGTATGAATGGTGTACTAAAAATGAGAAGCAAATGTGGAGTTACCTGGTTGAAAATAAGTTGTTATTCGATACCGGTCAGCTTACTATAAGGAAACTCGTGGGGGAAGGGCCATTTACAAATTACTTTCCAAAGGAGTCTCCTGGAAGGGCTGCAGTATGGCTGGGTTTACAAATTGTAAGTAAGTACATGAAAAATAGCCCGGATAAAAGTTTGCCGGAATTAATGAATGAGTCAGATTATCAAAAGATACTGAGAATTTCAAAATATGATCCGAGTTAAGCTATGCCTGATATATCAAAAAAGACCAGCCTATATGACCGGTCTTTCGTTTTGCTTAAAAAAGAAATAAAATTCTTATTCAGGATGAATGGCTTCAACGGGACATACATCTGCACAAGCACCACAGTCGGTGCAAAGATCAGGATCAATTTTGTAAATATCACCTTCCGATATTGCCTCAACAGGGCATTCATCTACACATGTGCCGCAAGCAGTACAATCATCATTAATTATGTAAGCCATTTTTTAAAAATTTATTGGTTAACAATTATTCAAACTCCCTTTCAAAAAAGTCTGGCAAATATACAAATATTTAATAAAATGTTTTAAGTATTGACTATTATTTCCAGAAGATCATCCTGAAGCCAACCAGCACAACCAGGCCTCCGAAAACTTTACGTAGTACACGTTCGGGAAGGTTGACAGATAAAAGTGAACCCAAATATTGTCCGACCGCAAAGGCGAGAACAATGATGAGAGCATATTTTAAATTCACATAACCATTCTTGTAATAATTATAAGCTCCAAAGATGGCTACAGGAAACATAAGAACCGCAAGGCTGGTTCCCTGTGCTGAATGCTGACTAAAGCCAAAAAAGAAAATCAAGGCAGGAACAATTACAATACCCCCTCCTACTCCCAAAGACCCGCCAACTGTTCCGGCAAAGAGACCAATGAGCAAAAGCATAATAATATCTGTGTAAGTCATAATTAAAAATCTAAACTGAATGTAAAATAAAACATTGGCTTTCGCACATGGAAATTCTCTACTCCCCAGGCATAGTCAGCCCTTAAAAAATAAGCGAAAAGTGTTGACCTGGCTCCAAAGCCATAACCTGCAACAATTGGCTCACGATTCGAATGAACCGTAACAGTGATGGGGCCATTTTCAATTACCTCCTTGTCGTAGGAATTATCGCCTGAATAAGGATCCCATCCGGTCCATGCAGTACCAACATCGACAAAACCAACTACATGAAAATTATGTAGAAATTTGTTTGATATGGGATGATCTGCAAAATACCTGATAAGCGGCCATCTGATCTCAGAGTTAATAAGTGCAAAAGTATTTCCATTCCGAATATTTTGTTTAAACCCCCGCATATTAGTAGCCAGGGTTTGGAATACATAATTTTGAGTCTGATCAACAGGAATACTTCTATTAAACATCTTCTCATAATCAAATATCATAAACCAGTTGTCAATGGCACCCATATAATAAACAAGCTTATTATGCCCAAAAGAAGTGCTGGCAGCAAAACGGTTTGCCCAAATCAAATCCCTGTGGATCTTGAGATAGTGTCTGAAATCACCCCCTATTATAAAGACATCTGATTTCTTCCTTTCAATCTGCCTGTAGGCTTCAATAAAAATTTTAAATCTTGTTCCATTATAAAAATTAACTCCACGGTATCTGGTATTATCAAATATGTATTCAAGTTTTAAATTGGCCCAGGTCACATGCAGATTATCCTTATATAAATTGTCGGTATTAGTAGCCAGATACACTTGTTTGTCATTTCTTATACTCGCAGTCCCCTTTACAGCCATTACCTGACTAAATGGATATCTCAAACTATAAAAGATTTGGTTAGTTTTGACTTTCACATAGGTCGAATTATCTACCCAGGCTTTGTAGGATTGCCTGTGAAAAATAATTTGTTTGTCCATTCTCTTTTTCAGATTTTCAAAGCTTAATAGAAATTCTCCGGAATCAAAGTCCCCGGAAAATCTGAATCCTCCGATAATTTTATAATCTTCAAACAAGTCATTGGTACCAATATTAAAAAGCATCCCTATCCCGGTATTGTTGTATACTCCGCTACCATTAAAAGCCTGGTATGATTGTCCCATAAAACCAAAATCCACCTGGGATGCCATATAATTATTATAGAAGGATGTTTCATAAATCCGGATAGGGGGTAAATCCAGGACATCAGTATTGAGATCTACCTCAATATTGTCTTTTTTAAGGAGTTGCCAATAGTAGTTTTCTTTCTCCTCTTCAAATACGTAATTATTGATATCTACCTCCCTATCCATTTCAAAATAAGCATAGAGTGGTTTTGTAAGTGTATCCCTAATTCGGCGGTCCTCTACAATCAGCTTCTGCCTGAGGATTTCTATACTGTCAGCTTTATGTAAGTTTTTTGTATGTTTCTCTCTGAATTCGGTAGTTTCAGGACTCACAAATTCCGGAAGCTCTCCCTTCAGCAACTGGTCATAATACATATTATACCTGCCATTCTCATATACCACCTCACCCATCATTCCGGAAAGATGGGAAAAATCAGTTTCAATAATACTCCTTGAATAATTTGTAAGTGGAACAGAGTTGGTAAAATACCTGTAATGAATGCTTGTATCAACATAGCTAATGGAGCTATCAAAGCGAGCATGATACCTGTTGATAATTCCTGATTGATCTCCCAGGTATAAATACTCATTGCCCTCAAATGAAAAAGCCTGGTTTTTATCAGTATATTTTCCTTCTGGTAAATGAGTTAAAACATGAGATCTATTTTCGAGTTTATACAAAAATAATTCATAATTGACACCTACCCTTTTATCATATTCCCTGCTAAAAGATAAGGTATCATTCACCCTGTTGGAACTGAAAATTATTTGCTTTCCATCTGTAGTGTACCTGGGATGCAGATCATCGGCCAGGTCATATGTTAGTTGCTCGTGTGTGCCAGCAGCCACATCAAACAAAAACAAGTCAGTAAGTCCATTCTTCATTGCTGAGAAAATCAGCTTACTACCATTAGGAGAATAGGAAATATCCAGAACTTTATCAAAATATAAAAGATTTTTGCGTTCAATTTTCCCTGTAGAAGTCCTGTAAAAAAGAAGATCTAATCCTCCCTTTTCCTCAGTAACCATAGTCAGCATCTTACCCGTAGGATGCCAGGTAATTACCGGATAAGAATAATCAATGATTTGCTCAACTTTGGGTTCTTTCCTATAGATCCTTTTGCTTTTTCCTTTCTCCAAATCATGAACCCAAACCTTATATTGCCCAAGTTCATTGGTAACATAGGCAATATTACGGCCATCAGGACTTACCCGAATTTGCTGATAGACACGACTTTTCTTAGGTTTTTTCAAGATTTTTGTGCCATTTGGA
Source organism: Bacteroidota bacterium (assembly GCA_030642585.1). Taxonomy (GTDB): domain Bacteria; phylum Bacteroidota; class Bacteroidia; order Bacteroidales; family VadinHA17; genus JAYEGO01. Next base: position 4,279 of record DAOWNN010000071.1, read on the forward strand.
GAATCTCCTTTTGCATCCTCCTCAAAAAACTTTTCTTTATAATAGCTAATCCACTCCTTGTTCAGCTCTTTTAAAGTAACACCCAGAACATAGTATAAACCTTTTTCAAAATCCTCATTTATCTTTGTGATGTACAGAACATTGGGGATAATATTCACCCCATAAGTATCGGAAATAAATTTCCAGAAAGAGTGGCCTGCAATTTCAGCATTTTCAGGTTTCAGCCGGTTTAATTTATTATACCTGTTTGTAAGAATCCCATCTTTTACTTCATTCTCAATTTCAAAATTCCAATTAACTGACAGGAAAGAAACCAATCCCTTAAAATACCAATCAGGAAGTTCCATCTTTGAAGAATTTTTGGTTCTTGTTTTATCGGAGCCAAAAATCATTTCATTGATCAAGGCGTAAGAAATTGCTTTAGTTATTTGCTGATCATAGCTTCTGTGATCCCCTTCATAATATAGAAAAACCTTATTTTCAATCATGGTAGAAATCCCTCCCAGATTGTAATCATCTTTCCCGGTAATGAGACCCATGTTACTCTGCCTGTAATCAGACATTTTATTATAAATAAGTAAAATCAGTCGTCTGTCAAGCTGGTAATCGAGAAAATCTTCAAGTTCTACCAGCTTTGTATTTACAGAACGTCCTGTATACTCGGCAAGCTCTCTGCCATATTCATTAAAATAGGCATCAAACCTTTCGAATCGATAGAAAGACCAGAAAAATTCATTATGCTGAACACGGTTCTTTCCGAAAGTCATCTGAGAACCATTGTAAAACTGACCACTGGAATAAGCAGAAGCAAGCAGAAACAAGCTCAGTAAGAAATATTTTCTTAATTCATACCCCATTGGCAAAATCTGAATTCTAAACCGAAAATAAAATGAATACCCCGCAATAATTACACCGAAATTCTTAAATATAATGCAAAAACATAAACTATATTAAGCGAATATGAATTTTTTCATGTAAAAATCACAAACTAGCATGAATGAAGCTTATCAAAAATTTAGCTTCACTATGTCTTTCATTGGTTTATATAAGCTTTGAAGTTTATTTTATTCAATAAAATAATGCCTGCAAATTTAAACTTTATTAACTTTGGTACGTTATATGCTGTATACTACAGGAAATAAAATTAAAATTTTATATCAGACTATGAAACATTTTATCAGCAGCCTTATATTGACTCTCATCCTGTCAGCTGCATTTCATTTGAATGCACAACAGAAAATGGCAAGTATTTCTTTCGAGGGACAAACACATGATTTTGGAAATATTCAGGAAGAAGCGGGGATAGCAAGCTATGATTTTGTTTTTACAAACACAGGAAGCCAGCCACTGATCATTAACAGAGTTACAGCATCCTGCGGATGTACAACTCCAAGCTGGACAAAACAACCTGTTCCTCCGGGAGGGAAAGGTTATATTAAAATTGCTTACAATCCTAAAAATCGTCCTAACAAATTCAACAAATCAGCAACAGTTTACTCCAATGCTGACAAAAATGTTGTAAGCTTAAGAATTTCCGGGAATGTGATTCCAAGGCCAAGGACTATTGAAGATGATTTTCCGTTTAAAATAGGAGATTTACGTTTTAACACCAATCACATGGCTTTTGTTAAGGTATATAAAGATCAGAAAAAAACTGTTTCTCTTCAGGTGGTTAACATGTCTGATAAGAACCAGACAATAACATTTGATATGGTACCAAAACATCTTAAGCTTACAGCCTCTCCACAAACACTCATGCCAAAACAAAAAGGCACCATACAGGGCATTTATGATGCGAATCTGGTAAACGACTGGGGATTTGTTGTTAGCCGGGTGATGATAGTTGAAAATGATAACAAGGACAGGAAAAATCTACTTACAATTTCAGCCACTATTACTGAAGATTTTGGCAGCTTATCAAAAGTGGAACTGGCAGCTGCACCAAAAATTGAATTTGCAGAAAAGGTTTTCAACTTTGGAAAGATGAAGCAAAGAACATCCGTTGAACATGACTTTGTATTTACAAATACCGGGAAATCTGATCTTATGATCAGGGAAATTAAATCGAGCTGTGGTTGTACTGCAGTTTCCCCAAAAGAGAAAATCATAAAAGCCGGGCAGAGCAGTTCTATCAAAGCTATATTCAGCTCCGGCACAAGGGTTGGCCGTCAGAATAAATCCATTACTGTTATTACAAATGATCCTAAATTCTCAACCGTAGTGCTCAGGGTCACTGGCGAAGTAGAGGCTCCGAAGGCTAATTAATATTCAGGAAAACTTATATTAAAACGAGTTCAAACTACCGGACTCGTTTTTTTTTGCTGATGCATTATAAAAACGGATACCGTTTGTAAGCAATATTTTTCTATTTTTGCAATTGAAGCTCCTCGCCACAAGCAGCGGAGAACCGGGTTTTTTCGAGCTCGGCAAAGCCAATGCGCTCGCAGGATTCAATTTTCAAATTTCATTATTAATTGGCTGTTAAATATGTTACATACTAATCTTAAACACATAGAAACCAACGAAGAATACGAAAAGGCTTTAAATGAAACTGAGAATGCCATGATCTGTTGTGGACGAATGGGACCTATGTGTATCCCCGTATATTCAGCTATGATTGAACTCGAAAAAGATTATACCCATGTAGCTTTTTATGACATGGATTTCGATATCCCTGTGTCCTCAATAATTCGCCAACTTCCGGAATGTACAGGATTTATGGGTTTACCTTTCACTATATATTATAAAAAAGGAGAAATTGTTCAGGCAACAGGCAGTATACAATCAAAAGACCATGTGGAGGAAATTCTTAAGGCTAATTTTCAATAAGTCAGCAATCCTTGAGGATCTGTTTTATTGTATGTTATTAGTTGCCATCATCATGAACCCCTCGATGAACTCGGGACAGGTTAATTTCATGATCTATTGATGATCTGCAGCTCAATATTTTGAGACCTTCCTGGCAAGCAGGCAGGCAAGCTAAGGATGACCAAAACATAGTCTTTTGAGACTGCCCTCTGACGAGTACACAAGCCTGCCGTGAGCACATTACTTGCTATGCTTGCTTCAGCTTTACTGGTTTTGTTTATGATATTATTAGAATTAACTTCGTAACACCATGGAAACAGGCAGAAAGGGGAAAAAAAGTAAAGTAAGTACACTACATGTCAGTGCAGGAGTTCCACGTGCAGATCCGGTAAATAAAAAGGCATTTGATATTAGCAGGAAAAAGAGAAAACAAGTCCTTTCTGCCACTGAATATGCAGAAGGAATTCTCAATCATGATCTTGTGATTCTCAGTCAGGCAATTACCATCATTGAGAGTTACAGGGAAGATCACAGTCAACTTGCACAGGAGGTAGTTAGACTTTGTTTGCCTGAAAGTGGAAATTCTATAAGGGTAGGGATTACAGGAGTTCCCGGGGTTGGTAAAAGTACTTTTATAGAAGAGTTTGGGGGGATCATAACATCCTCCGGGAAAAAACTTGCCGTACTGGCAATTGATCCCAGCAGTGTAAGGTCGGGAGGAAGCATAATGGGAGATAAAACCAGGATGGAAACCCTGGCAACTGATCCAAACGCCTTTATACGGCCTTCTCCCTCAGCCGGGTCATTAGGAGGAGTAGCAAGAAAAACAAGAGAAACAATTATTCTATGTGAAGCGGCAGGTTTTGATATTATATTCATTGAAACTGTTGGTGTAGGACAATCAGAAGTTGCAGTACATTCCATGGTTGATTTTTTTCTTTTACTGATGCTTCCGGGATCTGGGGATGAACTCCAGGGGATTAAACGCGGGATTGTGGAAATGGCTGACCTTATAGCTATCACGAAAGCAGATGGAGATAATGTAAAAAAAGCCGAAAGGGCAATGGTAGATTTTAGAAATGCTTTACATTTTTTCCCCCCTGGAGAAACCGGATGGATACCTAAAGTCTCATCCTGTTCTGCTTACACAAAAAAGGGGCTGGATGAAATCTGGATTACAATTCTGGAGTTTGTTACTTTGTCGCGTAAAAATGGCTGGTTAGAAAAGAATCGTAATTCTCAATCAAAATACTGGATGCATCAGACTATTGAAGAAAAATTAAAGTCCAGATTCTACAAAAATGAACTGATCCAAAAAAAACTTTCATTGTTGGAGAAAAAAATCATGAATATGGAAACCAGCCCGTTTTTGGCAGCACAGGAAATATTAGATGAGTATTTTCAAAATCAGAAAAAAGAATAAAATAACGTGAGTTCGATATAAGACTTTCCTTAAACAGATGATAATCAATAATCCCGTCCTTTAGGGCGGGGCTAAACAAATATAATAGCATATGAAATTTAAATAATTTTGTAATTTGGTAATAATTTACAAAATTATTTAAATTTCTCT
>DAOWNN010000288.1 GCA_030642585.1 Bacteroidota bacterium
ACATCTTTTTTATGAAATTTTACAAGATTGCAGTTTGCTGTCAATAATTCCTTCTGTTGGTCTGTAAGGTAACGGTAAAACCATGTTTCCTCAAGTATTCTATGAAGAGATGAATTCATAATTACGTGTTTGATAGAAGATGGTCTAAAATTAAGAAAAAAAAACAAATGATGACCTGTTTCCCCATTAACTGATGAGGTAAATCACCACTTTTATATAATTTATCTCACCTACATTTACTTTATTTTATTAAGTTTCATAGCTATTTTTGATAATAAATAACAAAAATTATGGCTCCAGCAATGGAAAAAATTTTGGTTATTGACGATTCATCAACAAACGTTGTTTTGCTTGATGCACTCCTGCAGCGTGAGGGTTACGAAGTAATTACATCGCTTGGTGCCACAGAAGGGCTGAAACATGTTAGAAATCTGAAGCCAGATCTTATTTTACTTGATTTGCTTATGCCTGAAGTTAATGGATTCGACTTCATGAAAAGCTTTAATCTAATGGACAATAGCAAAGACATTCCTGTCATTATTGTTTCAGCAGTTGGTACAAGTGAAAATAAAAAAATAAGTAAGGAACTTGGAGCTGCTAACTTCATCAATAAGCCCGTTGATATTCCAGCCCTCTTAAATTTGATAAAAAACACTCTACATACTACTGAATAGCTCTATTTTCATAGGTTGAGATTAATAGATAAAGGTAAAATACCGACTACACAATGTGGTTGGTATTTTGTTTATAAAAAACATGCAATACCCATGCCCTGGGTACAAGATTTAACACTAATTTAACATTCCAATTTGCACACAAGAAAATAAAGAAAATACCTTTGCTTAAATATTAAGTCACACCAATGATGGAAAAATATTATCTCATATTTGTTGTCATATTATTCGCTCTTGCTATTTCTGACTTGATTGTAGGTGTCAGCAATGATGCAGTCAACTTTCTCAATTCTTCTATTGGTTCCAAGGCAGCACCTTTCAGAGTAATAATGATTGTAGCAGCACTGGGGATTTTAGTTGGAGCTACATTCTCTACCGGGATGATGGAGGTGGCGAGAAAAGGAATTTTTCATCCTGATCAGTTTTACTTCAGTGAGATAATGGTTTTGTTCCTGGCAGTAATGATGACCGATATAATTCTCCTGGATGTATTTAATACATATGGCCTGCCTACATCCACAACCGTTTCCATTGTATTTGAGTTGCTTGGAGCAGCACTAGCAATTTCCATCATCAAAATTGTATCTTCAGGAGGAGATGCCGGTTCCCTGGCTGATTATATCAATACTTCCAAGGCTCTGGCAATTATTTTCGGAATTTTAATTTCAATTGTGTTTGCCTTTAGCATTGGGGCAGTTATACAATACCTGACAAGAATTATTTTTTCCTTTAACTATACAAAATCCTTTAAATTTCTTGGTGCTATTTGGGGTGGTTTTGCCATCACTGCAATCACCTATTTCATACTGATAAAAGGGATCAAGGGTTCATCCTTTGCCACTTTTGAAATGGCCAATGGAGAAATTCTGAAAGATTGGATCTTGCACAAATCATTCGCAATCCTTGGATTAAGTTTATTGGGCTGGACCATTATTCTACAAATCCTCATGAGCCTGTTTCGTGTCAACATTCTTAAAATCATTGTTCTGGTTGGCACTTTCGCTCTTGCTATGGCATTTGCAGGAAATGACCTTGTGAATTTTATCGGAGTTCCACTTGCAGGTTTTGAATCATTTAAAACCTTTCTTGCCTCAAGTAATGAACCCGGAGAATTGGTTATGAGTGCCCTGAAAGAACCTGTACAAACACCAATCATTTTTCTTCTGATTGCAGGTCTGGTGATGGTCGGTACATTGTGGACATCAAAGAAAGCCCGTTCAGTTACTGCAACAGAATTAAATCTGGCCCGTCAAGATGAAGGTGCAGAACGTTTTGAATCTACCTTCCTTGCCAGAGCATTTGTACGTCAGTTTATTTCTATCGGAAATGGAATTCGTTATGTTGTTCCGCAAAGAGGAATAAACTGGGTGAATAGTCGATTTGACAGAGATAGTTACGATCAGATGAAACAAGAAAAAGGTGTGTCATTTGACCTGATCAGAGCTTCTGTCAATTTGGTTGTAGCAAGTATATTAATAGCTATTGGAACTTCCTTCAAACTACCCTTATCTACAACTTATGTTACCTTCATGGTAGCAATGGGAACTTCTCTTGCTGACCGGGCATGGGGAAGGGAAAGTGCCGTATATAGGATATCTGGTGTTATCACTGTAGTCACAGGTTGGTTTTTCACTGCCCTGATTGCTGTTACTGTGTCAGCCATTATTGCTTTCCTTATATATTTTGGAGGCATGGTAGTAATAGTGATCCTGGTTCTGCTTATAGTTTTTTTCATTTACAGGACCCAGATTATCCATAAGAGCAGGGAAAGTAATAAACAAACTAAAGATGAAATTCAGAATGTTAGTGAACCTCTGGGTTTGAGAAATATCTCGGCTTCCTCCAAATCAAATATTCTTTCAGTTCTTGAAAAAGTAATTCGTAATTATAATAAGGCTATAGAAAGTATAGTAGAAGAAAACAGAAAGAAAATCAAAAACGTAAACAAAGAAATTATTAATCTCAATAAAGAAACCAAAGAACTAAAAGACAATCTGCATTTAACTATTCACAGGATGGAAGAAGGATCCATTGAAGGAGGGCATTATTATGTTCAGGTTCTGGATTACCTGAGAGAAACTGCCCATTGTTGTACCTTTATCGCATCTCCAATTTTTAAACATATTGATAATAACCACCCTCCTTTTACAAAAGACCAGGTTGAAAGCGTATTATCTTTAAAAGAAGATATTACAAGATTGCTTTATAATATCTCTGAAGTAATTAAAACTGATAACTACTCCACAATTGAAGAAATTCTTGAACTTCAGGCAGATATTCTGGAAACTACAAAAACCGGAAGGAAAAAGCTCATTAAATCACTCAAAAAAGAAGCCTTGAGCACTAAAGGGTCTATGCTGTATCTTGAGATACTCAACGAATCTAAAAACCTGGTTCTTTATGTGATCAATCTTTTAAAATCACAAAGGGATTTTGTTCAGTTTCAGAATGAGAATGATCCGGGTTACTCGTCAGACCACTGATTGATAATTCATCGAGTAAAAAGATAAGTTTAACCCCTCTGGCCACAGCCATAAGTGGTCAGACGAGTAAATGAGCTTATTTTATGATTTCCGAGCAAATCTCAATGCAATAGCCTTAACTGACACATAATATGCCTTTTAATGCAAAATAGTATTGCTTTTTGGG
>DAOWNN010000253.1 GCA_030642585.1 Bacteroidota bacterium
AATATAATTTAAGGCATATGAAAATCCAAATAATTAATGGTCCAAATTTAAATCTTACAGGAAAAAGAGAACCGGGTCATTATGGAACTTCGTCTTTTGATGAATTCCTTCCCATTTTGAAAGATCATTTTAAAGATATCCAAATTGACTATTTCCAGTCGAATGTTGAAGGATTAATTATTGACAAGATCCAGGAGATTGGTTCTGTATACGATGGAATTGTTATAAATGGGGGTGGATATACTCATACTTCGATTTCAATTGCTGATGCCTTAACTGCAATGAAAATTCCTGCTGTGGAAGTACATATCTCAAATATTTTAGCCAGGGAGGAGTACCGGCATATTTCATTCATTGCAAATGCATGCAGGGGAAGTATCATGGGCCTGGGAATGGATTCGTACAGATTGGCAGTTGAGGCCCTCAGGGTAATTGTAGCAGAACAGAAATAAGAAATGAGAGATGAGATGGAGAGACGGGGCGATAGAGCGAATGAGCGAGGAGATGTGAAATAACGACAAAGCGATCCTTCATACTTCATCGACCATCCTTCATTTTCAGTGTGCTAATAGCACTGGCAGCCTGTCGAGAATAATCACCAGAGAGATTCCCAATCCAGCTCCGGATAAGATTAAATTCCACTCTCTCCTTTTTACACCCAGCATATCCACAAGTATCCATGTGATTAAAACAATTATAGCTACGATTAAAAACTGACCAATTTCAATGCCTAAATTAAATGAAAAAAGTGGTCCAATAATACTGCTTTCTTCGCCCAGTAAGCTTTTCAGATAGTTTGAAAATCCCAGGCCATGGATTAGACCAAAAAATAATGCAAGGAAATATTTAAAATAATGAGCTTTTAGTGAAATTTTGCCCGATTTTTGCAGGATGTTAGCAAGTGCTGTAATTAAAATTGTAACAGGGATGAGAAATTCAATCAGATTAGTTGATACATTTATGAATTTTAATGATGCCAGAGCCAGAGTAATTGAATGACCAATAGTGAATGCGGTAATTAAAATGAGCAATTTTCTCCACTGGTTCACCTGGTATACAGCACAAAGAGTTAGGATAAATAAAATATGATCATATGCTTTTATGTCTGCTATATGATCAATCCCAAGGGAAAGATACATTTGAAATGTGGACATAGGAATTTTTTTTCAAAGAAATGAAAAATAATTGAGCAAAATTAAATTAAGTGCTTGTGTTTTATTTTCGTTTGGACATATTATTATTTTTAGCATTCATTTTTCATCCGGTTCATGTTTCAGTTACAAATATTGAATACATGGAATCTGAAAGAAGATTCGAGGTTTCTTTTAGACTTTTTTATGACGATTTTGAAACTATTATTTCAGATAAATATAATGTTCAATTAAACCTGGGTTCTGAAAACAGACTGGAAAACGAGAATATTTATTTTTTGATGTATATTAAGGAGAGATTTCAACTTTTTGCAGACGGGGAAGTACTGGAGCCGAGTTTTAAGTCAAGGAGAATGAATGATGATTCAATATGGCTATACTTTTACTTTGAAAGGATTACTCCGGCAAAAAAAATTGAAGTAAGAAACAGACTAATGATGGATTTGTTTATGGACCAGAAGAATCTGGTGATATTCAAAAGTAAAGGATTGGAAAAGGCTTATATTTTAAAAAGTAAAAATGATAAAATTGATATTAATTTATCTAATGATTAATTTTGTATCTGAGCTTTATATACCAAATGGTTTTATTCATGAGATTTTGGCGAATTAGCAGCATATTATTATCTTTCTTTATAGTGAGTCTGAGCTCCTTTGCTACCCACAACCGTGCTGGCGAGATCACTTATAAGCAAATATCAGATTTAACATTTGAAATAACTATTTGGACCTATACCTATACCAAAAGCATTGCCGACAGAAATAATTTGCCTGTTGACTGGGGGGATGGTACCAGTTCAATTGCTCCTCGTGTTAATGAAGTATATCTTCCGAATTTCTATAAAAGGAATAAATATGTTGCTACCCACACTTATCCGGGACCCAGAGTTTATAAAATTGTAGTTCAGGATCCAAACAGGAATTTTGGGGTTTTGAATATACCAAATTCAGTAAATGTGGTTTTTTCTATTCAAACTACCTTAATGATAAACCCTGTTATTGGACACAACGATACCCCGTTGTTATTGAATCCTCCTTATGATAAAGCCGCGCGGGGAAGGCTTTTTATACACAATCCTGCTGCCTATGATGAAGATGGGGATAGTCTTTCCTATAGTCTAACAATTTGTACCAGGGAAGATGGGATACCAATTGAGAATTATACTTTCCCGCCTGCAAGTGATACTTTATACGTAGACCCCTTGTCCGGGGATCTGGTATGGGACTCCCCTGTGGATACTGGTTTTTATAATATTGCAATGAATATTGAGGAGTGGAGAAAGGGAATAAAAATCGGGAATATTGTTAGAGATATGCAGATAAATGTTTACAATACAGACAATAACCCGCCTGTTACAGAAGCTTTGATAGACTTTTGTGTTATTGCCGGAGATTCTATTGACTGTATAATAACCAGTAATGATGCCGAAGACGATTCCATTTTTCACTATGCTACAGGAGGGGTATTCTTCATGCCTGAGAGCCCGGCAGAATTCATTACAATTTCTTCTGTAGCGGGTTCAGTTTCTTCAAGATTTACCTGGAAAACAAATTGCAGTCATGTAAGACAACAAGCATATAATGTTCTCATCAAAGCGGAGGATGATAATCCTGACCTTTCTCTGGTAGATATTAGTAGTTTTAATATCAGGGTACTGGGCCCACCTCCGGAAGATCTTACCCTAAGCCCAACAAATACTTCAATCCGATTAAGCTGGTCCCCGGGAAGTTGTATCAATGTTGAAGGATTTAGAGTATATCGCAGAATCGGATACTATGGTTTTGTTCCGGATTCATGCCAAAATGGGGTTCCTTCGTCAACAGGTTTTGTCAGCATTGGTGAAACATCAGGCCCTGAGGATACAACTTTCCTGGATAATGGTGGAGGAAGCGGATTAATGCAAGGTACAGATTATTGTTATATGGTGCTTGGACTTTATAAGGATGGAAGTGAAAGTATAGCTTCAACAGAAGAATGTAGTGGCTTGATTCAAGGGGCTCCAGTCATTACAAATGTTAGTGTACGAAATACCGATTTGATAAATGGATCGGTATTGGTAGCCTGGATGAAACCCAGAGACCTGGATACAATTCCTGCAAATGGCCCGTATGAATACATGATATACAGGTCAGAAGACATTTGGGGAACTAATTTTAACTTGATTCATAATTATCAAACTCCTGATTTATTGGATACTACATTTGTTGACACTTTAATCAATACTCAGGATCATGCATATTCCTATAGGATTGAATTGTACAATGATGAACCAGGGAACAGGTTTCTGATAGCCCCTCCCAGTGTGGCCTCTACAGTATTTTTAAGCTTGTTGCCGGGAGACAATCAGCTTGAAATACACTGCCGTAAAAATGTCCCATGGGTAAATACCCAATATGTTTTTTATCGTAAAAATGAACTAAATGTTTTTGATTCTATTGGAGTTAGTTCAGACACAGTGTTTGTTGATGATGAGCTGGTAAATGGCAAAACATACTGCTATAAGGTAAAAACATTAGGTTCGTATAACCGGCCTGGTCTTCCTGACAGGCTTGTGAATTATTCCCATGAAGTTTGTGGGGTTCCAATTGATAATCAAGCTCCCTGTCCGCCGGTTCTTTATGTTGCCTCAATATGCGATAGCCTGTATAACTATATTTCCTGGACAAATCCAAATAATTCCTGTGCTGATGATGTTGAAACATATAATTTGTATTACAAATCTGAATTGGAAGGAAATCTGGAATTGATTGCAACTAATACTTCAGCCTCTGATACCACCTATATGCATCATATTACAACATCACTTGCCGGGTGTTATGCTGTTACCGCGGTAGACTCTAATGCCAACGAGAGCATTTATTCAAATGTAGTTTGTGTGGATAGCTGTTCCTATTACGAAATTCCAAATGTCTTTACTCCTAATGGAGATGATATTAATGATAGGTTGGTTGCAAAGAC
>DAOWNN010000291.1 GCA_030642585.1 Bacteroidota bacterium
GATGACTGGCTCCAGTTTATTTCTCATGAATATGCCGATACCGTACAGAACTACAGTACCGGCTATATGACAGGGTTTAATGATGGGATTACCAATGGCTATGACTGGTATATGATTACGGGAGGAAGGCAGGATTATGTAACTTATTATCTCCAGGGCAGGGAAACTACCATAGAGCTTGATAATGATCATTACACTCCTGAAAGTCAACTCAATGATTTTTGGGAATATAATTATCGCTCCTTGTTGAATTATGCTTACCAGGTGAGCTATGGAATTCAGGGAGTAGTTACTGATTCTGTTACGGGCATGCCACTTGAAGCCAAAATTGAACTTGTCGGGCATGATTTTGATAGTTCCATGGTATTTTCAGAACCTGGAAATGGATTATATGTGAGACTGCTGAATGAAGGATCCTATGAGCTTACATTTTCATCGGATGGGTATTTCAATAAAACAATCTCAGGCCTTGGAGTTGTAAATTATCAGACTACTGTTCTTAATGTAAAGCTAGTTCCTTCAGGCACACTTATTTCTCCGCTTGTTGAGACAATAAACCTTGAAATATTCCCCAATCCTGTTTCCTCAGAACTACAGCTTAGATTTTCCATTTCCAGGCCCGGGGCACTGGGATTTGCAATTTATAATATTATGGGCCGGCAATTAATAAGCATCAAGCAGGAAGGATTTTCAATGGGTCAGCATACTCTTTCCCTGAATATTTCAAACCTGCCGGCAGGGATATTCTTTGTTGAAGTGCAGGGTGCTGAATTCACAGCTAGAAAGAAGTTCGTTAAAAACAATCATTGATCCAATTTTATTAGTTAACAATCTTAGTTCATATGTTTCAGCCCTTCAGGCTGATGTGTGGTGTGGTGTGACGTATCTTGGGGTTTCACCCCAAGTTTTGATGTTTCAGGCTTTCAGCCTGCTTTTTGTACCTTTACTATATAAGCCTGAAGGGCTGAGACAATAAAACATTAGAATTATGGGACAGTCATTATCACAACTATATGTACACCTTACATTCGGAACAAAAGAAAGACATCCTTTCATTTCTGAACATATTGAGCATCAGTTGCATTCCTATATAGCAGGCATTCTGAAAAACAATGAAAGTCCTGCATTAAAGATCAATTCGGTACCAGATCATGTTCACATTCTATTTCGCCTATCAAAAAATTATGCTCTGGCCAAAGTAGTTGAAGAAGTTAAAAAACAAAGCTCAAAATGGTTGAAAGAACATGGTGTAACTGGCTTTACTTGGCAGATTGGATATGGAGCTTTTTCAGTTAGCAGCTCAAGAGTGACAGTGGTAAAGAAGTATATTATAGATCAAAAGCAGCACCACAAAACAAAAACATACAAAGAAGAAGTAGAGGAGTTTATTAAGGAATATGATATTATAGAGTATGATGAGAAATATTTTTGGAGATGAAGTGTTTCAGCCCTTCAGGCTGATGTGTGGTGTGGTGTGACGTATCTTGGGGTTTCACCCCAAGTTTTGATGTTTCAGGCTTTCAGCCTGTTTTTTGTACCTTTACTATCTAAGCCTGAAGGGCTGAAACAAGAATCATAAAAGCAAGCTTGATTTATTTCATTCAAGGATTAAAGAATTATCTTTGTGGCTTAATAAAAATACCTGACTATATGTTTTTAATGCCTTTATTGAGAAAGATCTTCCTGGGGAGTCTGCTGATTTCTATGTTTCATAGCTCCATCGGACAACAATCATCCAGAATTCCATCGGAGAAGCCTGTGCTAATAATTGGATTGATAATGGATCAGATGCGCCCTGACCAGTTGCACCGTTATTGGGATAAGTTTGGGAATGATGGTTTTAAAAAGTTAATGAATAATGGAACTGTGATGAATCAGGCGGGTTTTCATTACTACAATACCCAATCAGGACCCGGTTATGCAACCATTGCAACAGGGACCCAACCTTCAGTGCATGGAATTGTTTCAAATGATTGGTACGAAATTTTAAAAGATGACTTGACTCACTGCACAGGAGATGTCTCAGTCAGACCAGTAGGAGGCCATTTTGAATTTGGGCAGTATTCACCCCGGAATCTTATGGTATCAACTTTTAGTGATGAATTAAAACTTTCAGGAAACTCACAAACAAAAGTGTACTCTATTGGCTGGAGCAATGAATCAGCAATCCTCTCGGGAGGACATGCTGCTGATGCTGCATTCTGGATTGATCCATTAAATGGGAAATGGATGACAAGCTCTCATTATAAAGATTCATTGCCAGCCTGGGTTCAACAATTCAATGAGAAAAATTTTACGGATATATATCTGGAACGAATCTGGAGTCCTTTGCTTCCTGTTGAAGAGTATACTGAGTATTTTGTTAATAATAACGACAAAGAAAATCCGGTAATTCGGAAAAGCCACCTGCCCATTGATCTTGAAAAGTCAAGCCGGATTGACAGGAAAACAAGAGATTATTCTATGTTGAGGGAAACTCCTTTTGGAAACACACTGATGCTGGATATGGCAATGACCCTCCTGCATGAAAAGCAATTGGGAAAAGATAAATATACCGATTATCTGGCCATTAATTTTCCTGCCATGGGACCTGTGTCAGAAAGATACGGACAGGAATCTATTGAATTGGAGGATGTTTTCCTGCGACTGGATAAGGATCTGGCCCATTTCTTAAGTTCTATTGATGATTTGATTGGGAAAAATAAGGTTTTGATTTTTCTTACAGCCACACATGGAATGAACAAAGATCCGGAATATCTGAAATCCCGGAAATTACCGGCAGGAGAATTTGACGGGAACCAGGCCCTTTCTCTTTTAAGATCTTACCTGAATGTGAAGCTTGGCCGGGGTGAATGGATAAAAGGATATTATGAAAACCAAATATATTTGAACCGGGTGCTGATTGAAGATTCTAAGATATCCATAGATGAAGTGAGAACAGAAGTGGCAAATTTCATGATACAGTTTGAGGCAGTAGCTCATGCAGCAAGTGCAACAACGATAAGTTTGTCTTATTTCCCGGGAGGACCAAATGCCCTGATACAAAAAGGGTATAGTTCTAAGCGCTCAGGGGATGTTATGGTTGTACTCAGATCCGGCTGGGGTTTGAAAGGACAGATCAGAATGGGTACTGGGTATAACTATGACCGGAAAGTACCATTGATATGGTATGGATGGAAAGTTGGGAAAAATGTGATCTACCGGGATATTGATATAGCTGATATTGCCCCTACAATTTCATTCTTTCTCAATATTCCTATGCCTGATGCATGTACCGGTAAACC
>DAOWNN010000034.1 GCA_030642585.1 Bacteroidota bacterium
CCACCATATTGTTTATTTCCAATAATTCTCTTTGCATATTGCACCGGAATTCTCCGGGTTCCCTGAACCAGTAATATTGTGGCCAGTACAACTATAAATAAGAATACAATTTCAGCGAGGAAAGCAACCAGTCCGCCTGAGCCATTAAGTCTGCTACCAAATTCAGCAACAGTGGCAAATGGCAACCTGGCAATAATCCCGATCATAATTAACAGGGAAATTCCATTTCCAATTCCTTTATCTGTAATTCTCTCCCCCATCCACATCACAAACATAGTACCTGTAGTAAGTATAACCACCGACGATATAGTAAAGAATACACCTTTCATTACGAAAGCTGTTTCTGGCAGCTGGGCATGTAAGTTAGCAAGGTAACTGGGTGCCTGCAGTAGCAGAATTCCCACTGTAAGGTAACGTGTAATCTGATTGATCCTTCTTCTTCCACTTTCTCCTTCACGCTGCAGTCGTTGAAAATAAGGAATTGCTATACCCAGCAGCTGAATTACAATGGATGCTGAAATATATGGCATAATCCCAAGTGCAAATATCGAAGCTGTTGAAAAAGCTCCTCCGGAAAACATATCCAATAAATTCATTAAACCCTGGGAAGTTTGGGCTTTTAACTGGCCCAATTGAGAGGGATCGATTCCAGGCAGGCTAATATATTTTCCCAGGCGGTATATTAATAGCATACCAAGGGTATAAATAATCCTGCTTCTAAGATCCTCAATCTTAAAAATGTTTTTTATGGTATCAATCAGGACTCTCATTCAGTTAAATTTTTTCTATGGTTCCTTTTGCAGCTTCAATTGCTTCCTGGGCCACTTTAGAAAATGCATGTGCTTTCACCTCCAATTTAGCATTCAATTTGCCATTGCCAAGAATCTTAACAAGGGTGCTTCTTTTGGATACCAGTCCGGCATTTCTAAGAACTTCAGGATTGATTTCAGTAATTCCCTTTTTGTCAGCAAGATCCTGGAGAATTCCAATATTAATTCCTTTAAATTCTTTCCTGTTGATATTCTTAAAACCGAATTTAGGTACACGTCGTTGCAGGGGCATTTGTCCTCCCTCAAATCCTATTTTACGAGAATATCCAGACCTTGATTTCTGACCTTTATGTCCCCTGGTCGCAGTTCCACCTCTTCCTGAACCCTGGCCACGGCCAATTCTTTTTTCTTTATGTGTTGAACCTTTTGCAGGTTTAAGATTACTTAAATCCATTTTAATCTTCTTATTGATCTATTAAACTTCCTCTACCTTAACCAGATGTCTCACCTTGGTAACCATACCTAGTATCTGCGGGGTAGCTTCTTTTTCTACTGTACAATGCATTTTCCTCAAACCCAGTGCATCCAGTGTCAGTTTCTGGCGTTTAGGACTTCCTATGCGGCTTTTGATTTGTGTGATTTTTATTTTTGCCATTCTCGTAAAATTCTAACCATTAAAAACTTTATTAACTGTTACTCCCCGCACCTGGGCCACAGCTTGTGCATCACGTAATTCAATCAAAGCTGCAAAAGTTGCTTTTACCAGGTTATGTGGATTTGATGATCCTTTTGATTTTGCCAGAACATTTTTCACACCAACACTCTCAAGAACAGCACGCATAGCACCACCGGCTTTCACTCCAGTACCTTCTGATGCAGGCTTAAGAAATACACGTGCACCACCATACTTAGCCAACTGCACATGGGGAATGGTTCCCTTATAAATAGGTACCTTAATCAGGTTTTTCTTGGCATCCTCAATACCTTTGGAAATAGCAGTAGTAACTTCCTTTGCTTTTCCCAATCCATGTCCAACAATTCCATCTTCGTTTCCAACAACCACAATTGCCGAAAAACTAAATGTGCGTCCACCTTTGGTAACCTTTGTTACTCTTTGAATACTAACCAGTCTGTCTTTCAGATCAAGGTCGCTGGTTTTCACTTTTCTAATTCCGTCTGTCATAACAATTTAGAATTTTAAGCCACCTTTACGGGCAGCATCTGCTAATTCCCTCACTCTTCCATGATACAAATAACCGCCCCTGTCAAAAATCACCGAAGTGATTCCTTTTTTCCTGGCTTCTTCGGCAATCAATGTGCCAACCAGTTTAGACTGTTCGATTTTTGAAATATTCTTTTTCTCAGCAATATCTTTATTTAAAGAAGAAACTGCAAACAAAGTATTCCCACTCTTATCATCCACAGCCTGCGCATAAATTTGCTTATTACTTCTATAAACTGTGAGTCTGGGAATATCTGCTGTACCGGAAATTTTCTTCCTTATCCTTCTTTTAATCCTAATTCTTCTTTCTACTTTGGTCAGAGCCATAATCTTTAGCAATTAACTATTAAACACTTGCAGTTTTACCTGCTTTTCTACGGATATATTCACCCACATATTTAACCCCTTTTCCCTTATATGGTTCAGGCTTTCTCAGGGCTCTGATTTTAGAAGCAACATGTCCTATCAGTTGTTTATCAATACTTGTAAGAGTGATGATTGGATTTGCCCTTCTTTCAGTTACAGTCTCTATTTTAATCTCTTCCGGAAGAGCCATCATAAAATCGTGTGAGTAACCGAGTGAAAGCTCCAGGATTTGTCCCTTTGCTACTGCTCTGTACCCAACCCCTACCAATTCAAGTTTTATTTCATATCCTTTTGATACTCCCACCACCATATTATTGATGAGTGACCGATACAAACCATGCATTGCCTTTTGCTCTTTCTCATCAGAAGGCCTGCGTATGATAACTTCATTCCCTTCCTGCTTAACAGTCATGTAGGAGTTCACTTGTTGCTGTAATTCTCCTTTTGGTCCCTTAACCTTAACCAGGTTGCCTTCGGTTATTTCAATGCTTACACCTTCAGGCAATATCACGGGTAAATTCCCGATACGTGACATAAATAATCCTCCTAATTAATAAATGTAACACAAAACTTCTCCACCAACATTCATAGTCCTTGCTTCCTTATCACTTATTACTCCACTTGAAGTTGAAAGAATAGCAATACCCAGACCGTTGAGTACTCTTGGTATCTGGTCAGCGTTGGCATATTTCCTAAGGCCCGGCCGACTGGTTCTTTGCATAGACTTAATTGCTGACACCTTTGTTTGAGGATGATACTTCAATGCAATTTTTATTGTGCCTTGAGGTCCATCATCCATAAATTTATAATTCAATATATAGCCCTTCTCATGAAGGATCTTAGTAATATCTTTCTTCAGGTTTGACGCAGGTATCTCTACGATCTTATGACCGGCTTTAATGGCATTCCTAATTCTTGTAAGATAATCTGCTACTGTATCTGTCATGTTCAATTTTTTTACTCAATTAAAAACTCACATTCATGTGAATGTTGCTACCAGCTTGCTTTCTTAACTCCCGGAATCAATCCTGCAGAAGCCATTTCCCTGAATGTAATCCTACTGACTCCAAACTGTCTCATATAACCTTTTGGACGTCCTGTAATTCTGCAGCGATTATGCAATCGTATAGGATTTGAATTCCTTGGCAGTCTGCTTAAGCCGATATAGTCGCCATCGGCTTTTAATTGCGCTCTTTTCGCGGCGTATTTTTCAACAAGTTTGGCACGTTTTACTTCCCGGGCCTTCATTGATTCCTTAGCCATATTAATTATTTTTTATGTTTCTAAATGGGATTCCGAACTCCTTCATCAAAGCAAAGCCTTCTTCATCAGTCCGGGCAGAGGTTACAAAAGTTATCTCAAGTCCCATAATTTTATTTATCTTATCAATATCAATTTCCGGAAAAATAATCTGCTCAGTAATACCAATAGTATAGTTTCCTCTGCCATCCAATTTATTACCAACTCCTTTAAAATCACGAATTCTTGGAAGAGCAACCGAAATTAATCGATCTAAAAACTCATACATTCTATCTCTGCGCAAAGTAACTTTCACACCAATAGGCACTTTTTTTCTCAATTTAAAATTGGATATATCCTTTGATGAGAGTCTTTCAATTGATTTTTGGCCGGCAATTGATGTTATTTCATTCATTCCATTATCAATCAATTTTTTATCTGCGGTTGCCTGGCCAACTCCCTGATTGATAACAATCTTTTTCAAACGAGGAACCTGCATCACTGAAGAATAATTAAATTTCTCCTTCAAAGATGAAATAATCTCCTCCTGATACTTCTTTTTCAGATTTGGTATATATTCCATTACTTAATTTCCTCTCCTGATTTTTTAGCAAATCTCACTAGTTTGCCCTTATCATTTAATCTCCTGCCAATTCTTGAAGGTTCTCCTGTTGAAGGATCTACCAACAACAAATTTGATATATGAACCGGGGCTTCTTTCTTAATTATTCCACCCTGAGGATTTTGTGCATTTGGCTTTGTATGCTTTGAAACCAAATTCATACCCTCAACAATTGCCCTTTTTTTATCTTTTATGACTTCCAGTACTCGTCCCTGTTGGCCCTTATATTCGCCACTGATCACAAAAACCGTGTCACCCTTCTTTACATGTATTTTCTTCATCCTGCTCATTTCGAACAATATTTTCAATTAAAGCACCTCAGGTGCCAAAGAAATAATTTTCATATAATTCTCACGTAATTCTCTGGCAACCGGGCCAAATATACGAGTGCCCCTTATTTCATTTGCAGTGTTGAGCAATACTACTGCATTGTCATCAAACCTGATATAAGATCCATCGGGCCTTCTAATTTCCTTCCTTGTTCTAACTACAACCGCCTGTGTAACCATTCCTTTTTTTGCTTCTCCCCCAGGTATAGCACTCTTTACTGTAACCACAATTTTATCACCAATTGATGCGTATCGTCTACCTGTTCCGCCCAGAACTCTAATACAGAGAACTTCTTTGGCACCACTATTATCGGCAACTCCTAATCTGCTTTCTTGTTGTATCATAATTACTTAGCTCTTTCAACGATTTCAACTAATCTCCAACTTTTGTTTTTACTCAAAGGCCGGGTTTCCATAATTCTGACTGTATCACCAATATTGCTGGTATTTTCTTCATCATGAGCAGTAAATTTTGTGCTCTTGTTCACAAACTTTCCATAGATAGGGTGCTTTACTTTCCGTTTCACAATTACCACTATGGACTTGTTCATTCTATCACTAACCACAACGCCGATACGTTCTTTACGTAAATTCCTGTTTTCCATTGCTAATTTTCCTTATTCTCGGTTAATTGCCTGTTTTTTAATTCGGTTGCAAACCTGGCAATATTTCTTCTAATTCCCCTGATTTTTATAGGGTTATCCAGAGGAGAAATGGCATGATTCAATTTTAGTTTTGTAAGAAAACTTCTCTCATTGTCAATTCTTTCCTCCAGTTCCTTAAGCGAAAGCTCTTTTAATTCACTACTCTTCATAACAGCTTTGATTCATTAATTTTCAAAATCATGTCTTACCACAAATTTTGTAGTAACCGGAAGTTTTTGTGCAGCCAGGCGAAGTGCTTCCTTTGCTAATTGATAAGGTACTCCCTCAGCCTCAAGAATAATTCTTCCGGGAGTAATTGGAGCAACAAATCCTTCGGGTGCTCCTTTCCCTTTACCCATTCTCACCTCTGCAGGCTTTTTAGTAATGGGCTTATCCGGGAATATTCTAATCCATATCTGACCTTCCCTTTTCATATGCCTGGTTACAGCCTGACGGGCAGCTTCAATCTGTCTTCCTGTAATCCATGCTTCCTCCAGGGATTTAATTCCAAAAGAACCAAAAGCCAGCTGATTCCCTCTCTGAGCATTACCTTTCATTCTACCCTTCTGGCGCCTTCTGTATTTTGTCTTTTTTGGTTGTAACATCTTTCTTCGCTATTATTATTGTTTCCCAATTTACTCAGGGCTATGTCTTTATCTGTTTCTCCTGCTGAACCCTTTTGATTTCGGATGTTTTGCTGCAATGTTTGGAGAAAGATCTCTTTTACCAAAAACTTCTCCATTACAAATCCATACCTTCAAACCAATCAGTCCAACTTTTGTGAGGGCTTCAGCCTTAGAAAAATCGATATCGGCACGCAAAGTATGCAAAGGTATCCGTCCTTCTTTATACATTTCTGAGCGAGCCATTTCAGCTCCACCCAGGCGACCTGAAATTTGAACTTTGATTCCCTGCGCCCCCATCCTCATAGTTGAGGCTATGGTCATTTTAATTGCTCTTCTGTAAGAAATTTTTCCTTCAATTTGGCGAGCAATATTATTTGCTACAATAGTGGCATCTATTTCAGGCCTTCTAACTTCAAATATATTTATCTGCACCTCTTTCTTAGTCAGCTTCTTCAATTCTTCCTTCAATTTATCCACTTCCTGCCCACCTTTTCCAATAATTATTCCAGGTCTGGCTGTGTTTACAGTAACTGTGATCAACTTCAGGGTTCTTTCAATAATTATTTTTGATACGCTGGCTTTTGCCAGGCGCGCATTGAGGTATTTTCTGATTTTATCATCCTCAACCAGCTTATCGGCATAATTTTTACCCCCATACCAATTTGAATCCCATCCTCTGATGATCCCTAAACGATTTGAAATCGGATTTACTTTCTGTCCCATGTATCTTATTTTGTTGAAGGTTCTTCCTGCCTGCCGGCAGGCATGGCTTCCATTTTATTTAAACTATCCAATACCAGGGTAACATGATTGGATCTTTTTCTAATCCTATGAGCCCTGCCCTGTGGAGCGGGGCGTAATCTCTTTAGTGTGCGGCCCTGATCTACAAAAGCTGTTTTTACATAAAGCTGGCTATCTTCAATCCTTACTCCTTCATTTTTATTTTGCCAATTGGATATGGCAGAAAGCAGAAGTTTTTCAACTCGTCCTGATGCTTCCTTACTATTATACTTCAATATATCAAGAGCTCTATTAACCTCCTGTCCACGAATCAGATCTATAACAAGTCTCATTTTTCGTGGTGAAGTGGGACAATTTTTCAGAACCGCATAATACTGGCCTTTTTTTGTCTCCTTCATTTCTATCGCTCTATTTCTCTTTTTTGCACCCATATTCATTAAATTTTCAGCAAACTGTCAAATTACCTGGCTTTCCCCCCGTGACCCCTAAAAATACGGGTAGGGGCAAATTCCCCCAGTTTATGGCCAACCATATTCTCAGTGATGTAGACAGGAATAAATTTATTCCCATTATGTACTGCGATAGTGTGACCCACAAAATCAGGAGAGATCATAGATCTTCTTGACCAGGTTTTGATCACGGTTTTTTTCCCCGAATCATTCATGGTAAGAACTCTTTTTTCAAGCTTAAAATCTATAAAGGGGCCTTTTTTAAGTGATCTGCTCATCTTATCTAATAATTTTCAAAAATTAACGCTTTCTTTTTTCAACAATGTATCTATCGGAATATTTCTTTTTAGAGCGTGTTTTAAAACCTTTTGCCGGCATGCCATTTCTTGATCTCGGATGTCCTCCCGAAGCTCTTCCTTCACCACCGCCCATTGGGTGATCCACCGGATTCATAGCAACGCCTCTAACTCTTGGCCTTCTCCCCTGCCATCTAGATCTCCCTGCTTTCCCTGAGCGTTCCAGCCCATGGTCAGAATTAGAAATAGTTCCAATTGTTGCACGGCATGTAATCAACACCATTCTGGATTCACCTGAAGGCAACTTAAGGATGGCATACTTTTTATCACGACTTGTAAGCTGTGCATATGCTCCGGCACTACGGGCCATGGCACCACCTTTACCTGGCTGCAGCTCAATATTGTGAATAATGGTACCCAAAGGTATATCTGATAAAAATAAGGCATTCCCAACTTCGGGGCTAACTCCTTTTCCAGACTGAACAATTTGTCCAACCTTTAAACCATTTGGTGCAAGGATATACCTTTTTTCACCATCTTCATAAAAAAGTAATGCAATCCTGGCTGTACGATTTGGATCATACTCAACACTTTTTACCGTGGCAGGGATTCCATCTTTGTTCCTCAGGAAATCAATTACACGATATCTCTTTTTATGTCCTCCACCAAGGTATCTCATCGTCATTTTCCCGCTATTGTTTCGCCCCCCCGATCTCTTAATGGGGCGAAGCAAAGACTTCTCAGGAGTTACTGATGTAATATCATCAAAAGTTCCTGCGAACTTATGTCTCTGACCTGGTGTTACCGGTTTAAATTTTCTTACTGCCATAACTCATTTAAATATTGCTGTAGAAATCGATTGTATCTCCTTCAGCCAGGGTAATAATGGCCTTTTTATAGGAGGCTGTTTTACCAATTGTCACCCCGCTACGAGTATTTCTCGACTTTCGCTTACCTCCATAATGCATTGTATTTACCGATGCAACTGTTACATCATACATCTCTTCCACAGCCTTTTTAATCTGTATTTTATTGGCCTTTTTAGCAACTCTAAATCCATAACGGTTCAGGTCTTCACCCTGAGTTGTCATTTTTTCTGTTACTATTGGCTTAAGCAAAATATCCATGCTTCAAAAATTTTCTTAATTCCCAAGTATTTGATTAATAACCTCAATTGAACTTTCTGAAAGCACCAAAGACGAGGCTTTCATTATGTCATATGTGCTTAAATCTGAAGCAGTTACCACCTTGATACTCTTCAAATTTCGAGAAGACAAATATATGTTTTTATTCGTTTCATTAAAAACAAAAACTGACTTTTTATCCTGAACTTTTAAATTTGAGCTAATTCTCTCAAATTCACTGGTTTTCGGAGCTTCCATCATAAAATCTTCAATGATGATTATACTTTTTGTCTTTGCTTTATAAGAAAGTGCCGATTTCCTGGCCAATTGTTTCAATTTCTTATTCAGTTTGGTGTTATAGCTTCTCGGACTTGGCCCAAAAGTTCTTCCACCACCTCTGAATATTGGGTTTGAAATAGCACCAGCCCTGGCTGTACCTGTGCCTTTTTGCTTTTTAATCTTCCTGGTACTTGCACGGATTTCTCCTCTTTCCTTTGTTTTGTGAGTTCCCTGACGCTTATTTGCCGTATACTGTTTAATATCCAGATATATGGCGTGATCATTTGGCTCAATACCGAAGACGTCCTTATTTAGTTCCGCCTTTTTACCGGTTTCTTTTCCCTCAATATTTAAAACTGACAACTTCATTACTTGGTAATTATTAAGTATGAACCATTTGGACCGGGAACCGATCCTTTAACTAATAATAAATTATCTTCAGGGATAAGTTTCATCACACGAAGACTGATAGCCATAACCTGGACTCCTCCTGTACGACCTGCCATCCGCATGCCCTTGAATACTCTGGAAGGATAGGATGAAGCACCCAATGATCCGGGAGCCCTGAGCCTGTTATGCTGACCATGAGTTGCATCGCCTACACCATGGAAACCATGTCTTTTCACAACCCCTTGAAAGCCTTTCCCTTTGGTAATCCCCCTAACATCTAGCCAGGTATCATCATTAAATAAGTCAACGGTTAGAATATCTCCCAGATTAACAGAATCACCAAAACCGGAAAACTCCACTAACTTTTTCTTTGGTGTAGTACTGGCTTTCTTAAAATGACCAGCTAAAGCTTTGGTGGTCCCTTTTTCTTTTTTCTCATCAAAACCAAGCTGAACGGCATCATAACCATCCATCTCTTTTGTTTTGATCTGGGTAACAGCGCAAGGACCTGCCTCTATAACTGTACAAGGAATACTTTTCCCTTCCTCATTAAAAACGGAAGTCATCCCAACTTTTTTACCTATTAATCCCTGCATTTCTATTCAATTTCTGTAATTAAACTTTTATTTCAACTTCCACTCCACTTGGCAATTCCAGCTTCATTAAAGCATCAATTGTTTTGGGGGTGGAGCTATAAATATCGAGTAATCTCTTATATGAAGCCACCATAAATTGCTCTCGTGACTTTTTATTTACAAATGGAGAACGAAGCACGGTAAAAACCCTTTTGTGTGTTGGCAATGGGATAGGACCACTGATTACAGCACCGGTACTTTTCACCGTTTTTACAATCTTTTCTGCAGATTTATCTACAAGGTTATGATCGTAAGATTTCAATTTAATTCTGATTCTCTGGCTCATACTATATTAAATTATCATGTTCGTTTATACATTTTGTACAACCCCTTTTGCTTTCTCAATTATTTTTTTTGCAATTTCTGACGGAACCTCATCATATTTAGAAAACTCCATGGTAGAGGTAGCTCTTCCTGAGGTTAAAGTTCGTAAGACAGTAACATAGCCGAATTTCTCAGCCAGAGGTACTTTTGCTACAATTACGCGTGCGCCCATCTTAGAAAGCATACCTTCAACCTGTCCGCGGCGCTTATTGAAATCAGAGATCACATCACCCATATATTCTTCAGGGGTTACCACCTCAGCAGACATAATTGGTTCCAGGAGAATTGGTATCCCTTTAGAGGCTGCTGCCCGAAAAGCAGATTTCGCTGCAAGTTCAAAAGACAAACTATCTGAATCAACCGGATGGTATGATCCGTCAAGCAAAACGACCTTCATATTATCAAGAGGGTATCCGGCAAGAGGGCCATTACTCATGGCTATTTTAAACCCCTTTTCCACAGCAGGGATAAATTCCCTTGGAATATTACCTCCCTTTACCTGATCTACAAACTGTAAACCTGTTACTCCCTCATCAGCTGGCCCGATCTCAATAATAATATCTGCAAATTTACCTCTCCCACCTGTCTGTTTTTTAAATACTTCGCGGTGCTTTAAGGTTTTGGTTAGTGCTTCTTTATATGCCACCTGAGGAGTCCCCTGGTTACACTCAACGTTAAATTCCCTTTTGATACGGTCAACCAGGATCTCAAGGTGAAGTTCACCCATTCCGTTAATTAAAGTTTGACCTGTATTCTCGTCTGTTTTCACCTGGAATGTAGGATCTTCCTCAGCAAGTTTTGAAAGTGCCATACCCAGTTTTTCTATATCTTGTTGTGATTTTGGCTCAATTGCTATCCCAATAACCGGGTCGGGAAAATCCATCGACTCGAGCATAATAGGCTTCTTTACATCACAAATTGTATCTCCTGTTTTCAATTCTTTTAGACCCACAGCTGCACAAATATCTCCTGCTTCGATAATATCCTTAGGAATTTGTTTGTTGGCATGCATCTGATATAAACGATTGATTCGTCCCTTTTTGCCGGTTCTTGAATTCAGAACCGTTGAACCCGATTCCAATACACCGGAGTAAACTCTTAAGAAAACCAGTCTTCCCACAAAAGGATCGGTTGCTATTTTAAATGCCAGGGCTGTGAGGGGCTCATTTGAATCGGGGTTTCTGCTCACTTCAGCATTTCCATGTAATGGATTTATCCCTGTTACTCCTCCAATATCCATAGGACTTGGGAGTAGTGCTACAATAGCATCAAGCAGTCTTTGAATTCCTTTATTCTTAAAAGCAGAGCCACACATAACCGGCACAATTGACATTTCGAGGGTAGATTGACGTATCACCGCAATTATTTCCTCGGGAGTAATCGATTCCGGATCTTCAAAATATCTTTCCAGCAAAGAATCATCTGATTCTGCTACCGCTTCCAAAAGCTTCTCTCTCCACTCTTTTGCACTGGACTTTAGCTCTTCTGGAATTTCAAGCATATCGTAAACGGTTCCCATTTTCTCATCTTCTCTCCACACTACCGCCTTATTATATACCAGGTCTATCACGCCCTTAAAATTCTCTTCTGATCCAATTGGTATTTGTACAGGGATAGGATTGGAACCCAGTTTTTCTTTTATCTGTTGTACAACCGAAAAGAAATCTGATCCTACCCGGTCCATTTTATTTATGAAAGCAATCCTGGGAACATTATATTTATCAGCCTGCCTCCAAACGGTTTCTGATTGAGGCTCAACACCACCAACAGCGCAAAAAACTGCCACTGCACCATCCAGAACCCTCAAAGATCTTTCCACCTCAACAGTAAAGTCTACGTGTCCCGGAGTATCAATAATATTGATTTTGTAATTCTGATTATTATATTTCCAATAGGTTGTTGTTGCAGCTGAAGTAATTGTAATCCCTCTTTCCTGCTCCTGCACCATCCA
>DAOWNN010000209.1 GCA_030642585.1 Bacteroidota bacterium
CCTGACATGCCGCTTGATTCATAAAATAAAATTGAATGTGGCCCTGCCGTTTTCCTGAAATATTCGAGCTTCTCTATTATCTGCTTCATGGCAGAATCCCAGGAAATTCTTTTAAAATTCCCTTCCATGTCCTTGCTCATTGGATAAAGAATCCTGTCTTTGGAATAAACCCTTTCCTTATAGCTCAAACCTTTCAGGCACATTCCTTCAGGTGTAGCCAGGTTGCCCGGATGTGGTTCAAAGTTTATGATCTTCCCCTTATCCACAGTCACCTTAAAGGAGCAAGTGCTGTAACAATTTCTTGGACAAGCAGTTGATATAATCCTCATGAATAGACTAATTTATTCCTAAAAATAATAATAAAAAGCTATATGAGAATGTTTTAACATAAGTGAAGTTTTTTACCAAGATTGAATAATACTAAAACACTCTTTTTATATCTTTAACCAGATTTAAGTCAATTTCCTTAAATAAGAGATTTTTGTGTTTAATCAAATTGCTTCAATCAAAAAATAATTAGTATTAACCTGTTAAACAAACATTGATGAATTCAAACAAAGAAAAATGCTGCTTTGTATGCAAGCGAAATGAAAACGAAATTCCTCTGATCCAACTCGATTATAAAGAAAGACATTACTGGATCTGTCCACAGCATATACCCATGCTTATTCATGATCCCGGAAAATTGGAAGGTTTATTACCAGGAGCAGAGAATTTCGACCCTGCTGAAAGCTAATTCCAAATTCTATTTCCAATGAAATATAGTATTACAATAATTTCCCTGTGTTTGGTTTTATTCTTTTTTGGTATTGATTCAATGGAAGCCCAAAACCAGGAAAATATTACAAGACCTAAAGTTGGCCTGGTATTATCAGGAGGTGGAGCCAAGGGTTTCGCTCATATAGGGGTACTGAAAATACTGGAAGAGGTTGGTATGCCTATAGATTATATTGGTGGAACAAGTATGGGTAGCATTGTTGGAGGCCTTTATGCAGCAGGTTATTCGGCAGATGAACTTGAAAAAATAGTGACTGAACTTGACTGGGATTTTCTTTTTACCGATGAGATCAACCGAAGAGAACTATCCATTACAGAAAAAAGAGATATGGACAGATATATCCTTTCATTTCCCATAGGAGAAAAGGGTATTGATATTCCGGAAGGGATTATACGGGGACAGCATATTGAAAACAAATTAACTGAATTATGTGTCCCTGTATATGACATTGATAATTTCAATGATCTTCCTATTCCTTTCTTATGCATCACAACAGACATTGATAACGGGAAGAAAGTGGTAATAAGAGAAGGGTCTCTGCCCCGGGCAATGAGAGCCAGTATGTCTATACCTTCAGTTTTTGTCCCTTTAGTAATTGATGATATCAGAATGGTGGATGGCGGAATTATTGATAACTTCCCGGTTGAAGAGGTGATAGCCATGGGTGCAGATATCATTATTGGTGTGGATGTAGGATATCAGCGCAAGAAAGATGATGAAGATCGGAACCTATTCTCAATCATGGAAGATGCCATGTTTATTTACTCGGCTTCTGTTATGGAACAAAGCCTCAAAGATGTGGATATTTTTATCCGGCCTGATTTAAAAGGACTTGGAACTGCCAGTTTTTCTTCTCCTGATTCTCTTGTGAAATATGGAACAAACGCTGCAGTATCAGCCTATGCTCACCTGAAATCACTTGCAGATTCATTGAATGCCCTTGATGGACACAAGTATAAAAGACCAGTATTAAAGAAAATTGATTCAGTCTTTTTAACAACTATACGGATAAGAGGATTAAAAAATACAACTGAAGAGCTAGCCATCTCGGAAATGCCTTTTTCAGTGCTTAACTGGGTAAAGATTGATGAGATACTTCAATCAGTTAATAAAATTTACGCATCTAATTATTTTAATAAAGTGAGCTTTGAGCTCAAACCCGGGGATAATGGTACAATACTAATACTAAATATTGAGGAAAAAACAAATGGCCTTTTCAGGTTTGGTTTCTATTATGACATTGATCAAAAGGCAACAGTATTCTTAAATACTACTTTTTACAACAAATTGTTTAAGGACACTAAAATGTCTTTGTCTGTGGGATTGGGCAGAAGCCCAGGCATTGAATTTTCATATCTCTTTGATAAAGGGCCAAGACCGGCACCCGGAGTTGAATTATCAAGCTTCTGGACAAGTCTATATGCCTATTCTGATTCCTCAAGGGAAAAACTTGCTAGCTTCAATTATTCAACAAGCAATGCAAAAATTTTCCTGAAATCAAATTTTTCCAGTTACTTATCCATCCGGTTCGGAGCAGAATGGACTCATGCTTACCTTAGTCCGGATATTTCACTCGTGCAATTTGGAAGCTTAAAAGACAATTTCTGGGGTTTGTTTGGAAGTCTTTATTCAGACACATATAATCATGCTTATTTCCCAACAAGGGGGGTAAAAGGCCTTGTTGAAGTAAAGTATATCACAAATGCTTATCTCAAGCCTGTAAGCTATTTAAATCTATTTTACCAGACTGCAATACAAATGGGCCATTCAGTAACACTCCTGCCATCTATCTATAGCGGTATTGCAATTGGTGATTCCATACCCCTGCAGTACCAAACTCCTCTGGGTGGACTGAGTGAATTGCACAGGTATGGCCATATGCCCTTTATTGGTTATAAATATTATGAGACCGGAAATAATAATGTGCTTTTTGCCCGAATAGATCTTCAATTTAAAGTTTTTGATAAAATGTACCTGACTTTAATGGCAAATGCTGGTTCCCAGACTGAATTTGTTGAAGACCTTTTCAAAAATGATACCTATATTTCAGGCTTTGGTATTGAATATAGCCTCGACACTCCGTTGGGTCCTGTAAAACTAAGCCTTATGAGATCGGGAGAAAAGAAAAAATTATTGGGTTATTTTCAATTGGGCTACTGGTTCTAAAATTATGTCAAAGGTCAGAGTTCAAAACTCAAATGTAAAAATCATGAAATCAAACAGGCGATCATTTATTAAAACTGCGGGGCTTCTGACTGGAATATCAATGTTGCCAATGCAGGAAGTACTGGCCATGCTTTTTTCAGATGAACAAGCCTGGAAAATGGTAAACTTACGCGGTAATACAGGGATATTTACGGAACGTGGAGGAACTATTGGATGGATGATCTCCCGGGATGGGATTGTTGTTATAGATTCCCAATACAGGGAACAGGCTGAACACCTGATCGGAGAAATCAGAACCAGGTCTCTCTTAAAGGTAGATATCTTATTCAACACCCATCATCACGGAGATCACACTTCAGGAAATATTGCCTTTAAATTGCTTGCAGGACATATTGTTGCACATAAAAACTCGAAGAAAAATCAGTTTACATCTGCACAAAAAAGAGGAAATACGTCTGATCTGATCCTTCCTGACCTGACTTTTGAGAATACTTTTCAAAAGAAAATCGGAGATGAAACAATTCGTGCCTACTATTTTGGACCTGCTCATACAGATGGAGATATTATCATCCACTTTGAAAAAGACAATGTGGTTCATGTAGGTGACCTTATTTTTAACAGACGGTTTCCTTACATAGATACAGCTGCTGGTGCCAGCATCGAGAACTGGATCTCTGTTCTGGAAAAAATCCGTAATCAATTTGATAATGATGCAATTTTCATATTTGGTCATGCTAATGAGAACTATCCTGTTACCGGCAACAAGGAAGATCTGAAAGCAATGGAAAACTACCTTGCAAGCCTTTTGAGTTATATGAGCAGGGAAATGACAAGTGGAAGAAGCCTGGAAGAATTATTGAATACGAAATCCATACCAGGGGCTGAAGAATGGACAGGTAAAGGTATTGAGAGAAGTATTAATTCTGCATGGGAAGAGTTAAGAAATGAATAATGTATAATGAATAATGATTATTATTTAATGATTAATGTTTAAAAGTTAAATGGACGCAGAGGTTGAAAAGTCTCAAGGATCAAAGGTCGAAGAGTCGAAGGGGGTGAAAGCGATGGGGCGAAAGAAAGAAAGAAAGAAAGAAAGAAAGATAAAGGAGAGTATAGTGGTTAGTGAGTCCCGTAGGGACGGGATGTTTGTAGCCATGGACGTTAGTCAATAGTTGAATGGGCACAAAGGTCTAGAATTCACAGGAGGTAAAGGATCTAAGAGGAAGATAAGCCTGGTAGTGAGTGAGTCCCGTAGGGACGGGATGTTTGTAGCCATGGACGTCAGTCAATAGTTGAATGGGCACAAAGGTCTAGAATTCACAGGAGGTAAAGGATCTAAGAGGAAGATAAGCCTGGTAGTGAGTGAGTCCCGTAGGGACGGGATGTTTGTAGCCATGGACGTCAGTCCATGGTTTTGTGATGCAAGTAGAGGGGCTTTGGCGGGATTTTTGCCCGAAGGCGCAAAAATCATGACAAAGCAGTGTCACAAAGATCATGGGTCGAAGAGTAGCCTTCCCAGAATTGAACAGATTCTTAAGATTAATTATTGATTTTAAATTTCTAAAATGGAAAAAAACTGGGCGGAGAATTTACCTGTGTCACTAACAGTATGTGATACAGAAGGAGTCATAGTATACATGAATCCCTTATCCCTTAAGATGTTTTCAAAAGATGGTGGATCCATGCTTATTGGTAAGAGTTTGTTTGATTGCCACAAAGAAGAATCGAACAAGCACATCAGGAAAATGTTAAATGAAAAAATTGGCCAAACGTATACCACTGAAAAAAATGGTCATAAGAAACTTATCCACCAGGTTCCATGGTTTGAAAACAGTGAATTTATGGGACTGATGGAACTTACTATTAGGCTACCGGATGACATGGAGAATAAGAAAAGATAGGCTGAGGCTAAGGTCATCAAAGTGAGTACGAATAAATCTATTTTGGTTGAAGATTTGAAAAAAGTCATGCAATAGTCAATAAGTTGAAATAGAGTTGTGATTCTATTGTATGAC
>DAOWNN010000065.1 GCA_030642585.1 Bacteroidota bacterium
ATAAGGAAGAACCTGCCTTGTTTTACAGACAAATGCGGGAAGCAGGCATTTTCGGTATCATCCAGTCATCAGCAAATCCGATCAGGGTTTTATACGACCGGAAGAACATTGACTACATGACTTTTGAAACCCTGCCCACCATACCTGACATAAAGCTGGATGAACACCAGTATAAGCTTATTGAGCAAATGGCTAAAGAACGGCAGCGTTTTGAGCTGGAATTTGACATACGAAATCATTTTAAGATGGGGCCTGTGAAATACCATAATGTCATTGGTATAATTCCGGGAACAAGCTATCCGGATGAGTATGTTATTGTGGGAGGACATCTGGATGCTTACGATGTTGCTACCGGTGGTGTGGATGATGGCTCAGGTGTAACACCTGCCATGGAAGCTGCACGTTTAATAATGGAAGCCGGGGGAAAACCAAAACGTACCATATTGGTAATTTTATGGGCCGGGGAGGAATTTGGATTGTTGGGTTCAAAAAGCTGGGTGGAAAAGAATCCTGACAAACTGGATAAGGTTTCCAATATGTTTAACAGGGATGGCGGGCCAACTGTACCAAATAGTTTGAGTGTTACAGAGGCAATGTGGGATGATTTTGAGAAAATATGTAAACCCCTTAATAGTATTAATCCTGATTTCCCTTTTACCCTGAAGAAACGGGAACCACGACAGAAGCCAAAAGTGGCTCGTGGTACAGATAGTGGCCCCTTTGCTGTTAAAGGCATTCCTACCATTACTTTTGGAACTGCCGATCCAAAGGGCTATGACTTCAGCTATATGGAGATCTGGCATACCGAACGTGATCTTTATAATAAAAGCATTCCTGAATACCAGGAGCATACAGCAGTAGTTACGGCTGTTGTTGTGTATGGTGTTGCTAATCTCAAGCATTTATTGTCAAGAGAGGGGTATTATTTGCCGGAAGAGAAATAAGAGAAGCAAAGGGCACGAGGAAGAGAAGAATGGAATTTGGAATGAATACCCAATAAACAAATCCAATAAAAAAGCGACTCAGGAGAGTCGCTCTACAAGCATCATTTTGAATACTTTTTTCAACCCAATCAGGAAACAGGGTAATTTTTAAAAATATTGTCAGATTTCATCAGAATGTCAACATACTGCGCCCTTTTATAGGCATACGGATCACTGGTATTATTATTGGAAAGCTTTCCTCTGAAATCGTCAAGACTTTTATAAGACTTTTTTTCCATCCATTTTTCGATGTCCGAAAGCATAGTTTTAATATGCTCTGGCTTGTTCTTATATAAAGTGGAAACAACCTGTACACAATCTGCCCCTGCAAGTATCATTTTTATTACGTCTTTTCCATCAAAAATACCCATGGAACTGCAAACAGATCCTTTGATATTTCCTGATAAGAGTCCGGCAAATCTCAGGGCTATCCTGTTATCTTCATGGCTGCTGAGATTGTATGGAAAGAACATTTCTTCTATATCAATGTCAATATCCGGTTGAAAAAGCCTGTTGAACAGAACAAATCCATTCACTCCTTCATTATCCATGGATGATATGGCTTTCAAAAGGTTGGTATAATATGGGCAAAGCTTAACACTGACGGGTATTTTTATTTTAGAAAGTACATTCTTCAGTACCTTGACCTGCTCTGAAATAATCTGGCTCTCATCTTTTTTGAAATCTTTAGGAACTGCATAGAAATTTAATTCCAGTGCGTCTACTCCAAGGGATTCCAGTTGTTGGGCATATTCCACCCAGGTAGGTTCGAAAACAGCATTCAAACTCGCAATCACTGGAATCCCAACACTTTTCTTGAGTTTTTCCAGCTTCATCAAATGCTCATCAGGACCAGCGTGCTGCAAATCAGGGAAAAGAGAACCCATTTCTGAATGAATATTATTATAGGCATTTAAATCTTCCTCCATCTCAAACCCTTCCAGTTGGATCTGCTCTTCGAAGAGAGACTTATATACAATTGCACTGGCACCTGCATCTTCAAGTTTTTTTACAACATCCATATCATTCACCAGGTTACAAGCTCCAACAATGATAGGGTTCTTAAGTTCAAGTCCCAGATAAGAGGTTTTTAAATCTGTCATTTTAAATATTTTAATTATTTCATTTAATACTTCTGCGTCATTATAACTATATAAGGTACAATCATAACGAACTTAATAAGGTGTTTGAATCTCCATCAGGTAAAGAGCCTAAAATTAACGATCGCAGGGGTGTTTTCCAAATTTATTTTCTAAATCTTATATAGGTAGTTCAGACTCACTATTACAGATAAAAATACTTGTATTTTATAGATATCCAGTTTATTGGCAGGGTTTTAAGTAAATGAGTTTTTGTTATTGTGCCCAAAGGGTTTTAAATTCGTATTAGTTAATTGTTCATATGTCGCATTTCAACCGGGAACTTGCAAAACTTCCATTTCTTAGATTCTTGATCCCCATGATTTTTGGGATCCTGATTGGGTATTTTATAAATATTCAGTCGGATATTTTTATTCTGTGCTTGATGATAGCCGGAACAGGAATCATAATACTTCTCTTCGCAATTTTCAGGCTTGCTTCTTTCAGGTATCGTTGGCTTTTTGGTGTTTTTGTTCATTTTTTTTTCATGGCTTTGGGACTGTTGTTGGTACAGCTAAGTACCTTGCAGGGGCAAAAGTTTGATGACCTAAAATATGGTCAAGCCTTGATAGGACAGGTATTGGATGCCCCGGTGGAAAGAAAAAAATCAATAAAGATCCTTATGAAGGTGAATGGGGTTGAGAATAATATGGAGTGGACCGGAGCTGATTTTAAGATTGTTGTTTATTTAGAACAAGATAGTCTGGCTGCCGGGCTTGGTACAGGTGATCAGTTACTAATCCGGGCAAGGATTTCTGACTTCCGGAAAGCAGGTAACCCCTGGGAGTTTAATTATCCCAGGTATATGAGGGATAGAGGAATATATGGGACCCTGTATGCAGCATCTGAGAATTGGGAAAGACTGGAGAAAAAATCTGATTTTTCAATAGTTATATTTTCGTCAAAGATCAGAGCCCGCTTGTACGAAATTCTGGCTAAAAAGCTTAGTGGCGATGAACTGGCTATTTGCTCAGCCCTGATTTTTGGAGAGAGAGACTATATAAGTGAGGAAGTTAAAGACTCATTTTCAAGAGCAGGTGTAATGCATGTAATGGCAGTATCAGGTTTACATGTTGGGATTGTTTACCTCATGCTATTCTATTTTTTCTTTTTTCTGGATGGGCTCAAATATGGCAGGGTCTTCAAAAGTGTAATAATTATACTTTTATTATGGCTATATGCAATGATCACTGGTTATACCCCGTCGGTACTTAGAGCTACGGTTATGTTTAGTTTCCTGGTAATTGGACAAAATTTGGGAAGGAATACAAATATCTACAACAGCCTCGCCCTGTCTGCTTTTGTTCTTTTGTGTCTGAATCCATTTTATTTGAGGAACGTTGGATTTCAACTTTCTTATTTTGCTGTTACCGGGATAGTATTTTTTTACCCTAAGATATATGCTCTTCTTTCCTTCAAATACTGGCTCCCGAATAAAATATGGATGCTTCTTTGCCTGTCGGTATCAGCACAGCTATCAACTTTCCCACTTGTGATTTTCTATTTTCATCAGTTCCCAAATTTGTTTTTTATATCCAACTTGTTTGTAATTCCACTTGTTAGTGGCCTGATTTATTTAGGATTTACTACTCTGTTATTTTCTTTTTCCGCCTTTCTTTTTAATGTTTTTTCCTTTTTACTAAGGTTTATAAGCAGTGTATTAATTGGAGGAATAGAGGTCGTGGGAAATATTAATTTTTCAGTTAGTAGTCCATTGTTTCTTGATATTCCTGAGGTTGGGATATTGTATCTGATGATCATATTTGTCGGAGTCTTTCTTGTTTATCGAAAGAACAATCATTTTTTCACTTTTATCATCCTTATAGTAGTTTTTTTTACGTACGGATTATCCAGGAAGATTACCATTGATAAAAACAGATCCCTGGCCGTTTTTAATTCTGGCAGATATAGCCTGATTCAGTTTACTGAAGGAAATTCAGCCTATATAGTGAGCAGGTACAATTCTGAAGAGAATAGGATTGCTATTAAATATGCCCTGGATGGTTTCCGGAATAAAATGGGAATCAGGAATAGCAGCTTTTATTTTCTTGATCAGGAAAGCAGTATTAACATTGAAGAAGGTAATTTGATTATTGACAAGGATTTTTTTAGCTTTTACGGGGAAGAAGGGTATTTCCTGGATTTGAGTCAGTTTCCATCAAAAAACGAGGTGGAACCATTCCAAATAGATTTACTTATACTTTCTGGCTCAGGGAGGGTGACTGCTTATCAGATAGAGAAATTAGTTAATCCGGAAATGGTTATACTTGACTCATCTGTACCATATTATTATACCAACAAATTGAAGTCAGATTTTCAATTGCTTGGGATTCCTTGTTTTGATGTCCGGGAGAAAGGTGCATTTATGCTGGAAATGCCTGGTTGTAATCTGGAATGAACATAAATTCCGGGTTTTCAATATGGTCTGTTTTCGTACAGATGTGTTGTTAAGCAGCATATAATGAGTAATATATGATTGATCTGATTGTTTTTCAGGAACATCTCGATATCATTTGTATAAAAAAACTAATTTATGCTTGGGAATATTTAAGAGATATTGATTTAATTTGTCCTTGCTGAATGAAAAATGATTGAATAGAATTATTGATTCGTATGAGAATAATTATTGCCGGTGCAGGTGAAGTAGGTTCTCACCTGGCCAAGATGTTAAGCAAGGAGAACCATGATATTGTGGTTATTGATCCTAACGAGGCCAGGCTGAAGCAAATTGAATCTACCCTGGACGTGATGACCATCAATGGTTCATCTACTTCTGTTAAGGTTTTACTTTCTGCAGGTATTAAAAAGACAGACTTGTTTATTGCTGTAGCCCATCTGGAGGACACGAATATTACTTCCACCATTCTGGGAAAGATGCTTGGGGCAGCCAAGACTATAGCCAGGATCGATAATTACGAATACCTCGAAAATCCACATAGAGATCATTTTACTGAACTGGGTATTGATTACTTAATGTATCCGGAAAAAATTGCTGCCAGAGAAGTATTGGGCTTCCTGCATCAAACCGGTTCTACTGAGTTTTTTGATTTTTCAGGTGGTAAGCTGACTCTTTATGTAATTAAATTGGACGAAAATGCCCTTATTTTAAATAAGAAATTGCACGATTTTTCGGATATCAGTAAGCCTTTAGATTACAGGGGAGTTGCTATAACCAGGAATCAGAAAACAATAATTCCAAGCGGGAATGATACATTTCAATTGAATGATATAGTTTACGTTATTTCTACCCAGGATAGGATACGGGAGTTGATGAGTCTTGCAGGTAAGGAAAAGGTTGATATAAAGAATATCATGATCCTTGGCGGAAGCAGGATAGGAAAACGTACAGCCCTTGAGTTGGAGAAAAAGTTTCATGTTAAGTTGATCGAAATTGATAAGGCTAAGTGCGAATTTTTGGCCGATATTCTTGAAAATACTCTTATCATCAATGGAGATGGCAGAGATACTGATCTATTATTAGAAGAAGGTCTGACACAAATCGATGCTTTTATTGCAGTAACAGGAAATTCAGAGACTAACATATTATCTTGTCTTCTGGCTAAAAAACATGGGGTGAAAAAGACCATTGCAGAGATTGAGAATATGGAATATATTAATCTTGCAGAGAATATAGGTATTGATTCAATATTAAATAAAAAAGTTATTACTGCGGGCAGAATATCAAGATTTACACAAACAGCACGGGTTTCTATGATCAAATGTCTTACCGGTACTGATGCAGAAGTTCTTGAGTATATTGTACAGAAAGATTCAGGTATCACAAAGGGGATGCTTAAAGACCTCAATTTCCCCAAAGGGGCAATTGTAGGTGGAGTGATAAGGGGAAGCAACAGCTTTATTGCAAAAGGAGATACTCTAATTCAGGCTGAAGATCATGTTGTTGTGTTTGCTCTGCCTGTGGCATTTGCAGCTCTTGAGAAACTATTTAGTTAGATTTTTTTACAAGTAAGGAACACAATAAAAAAGAGCAAAATGGGATTTTAAGCAAGTCTGAAAATGATCAACAAAAAGGTAATTATACAAATCATTGGTTTCCTGCTTATTATCGAAGCTTTTTTCATGTTTCTTTCTTTTGGTGTTGCTCTAATTTATAGAGAAGGAGATGCTTTGGGCCTGCTTTATTCAACTTTGATAACCCTTGTTGTCGGAGGACTGTTGTTTTTTCTTGCCAGGAAATCAAATCCACAGATACTTAAAAGAGAAGGTTATATAATTGTTACCCTGGTGTGGATTGTGTTTTCTTTTTTTGGAAGCTTACCCTTTATTTTATCAGGTTCTATTCCTGGTTTCACCAACGCTTTTTTCGAGACTATTTCAGGGTTTACAACTACTGGGTCATCCATATTGAATGATATAGAATCTCTGCCCCATGGAATTCTTTTCTGGAGGAGTATTACACAGTGGATAGGGGGAATGGGTATCATTGTACTAACTATTGCTATCCTTCCGGTACTTGGGATAGGAGGAATGCAGTTATACGCGGCTGAAGTCCCCGGCCCAACACCGGATAAATTACATCCGCGTATTCGGGAGACTGCAAAAAGGCTCTGGGCTATTTACCTGATTTTCACACTAGCTGAAGCTGTTTTGCTCTGGGCAGGAGGAATGTCCTTGTTTGATGCAATTTGCCATTCATTTACAACTATGGCTACAGGAGGCTATTCCACCAAACAGGCAAGCATAGGACATTGGGATTCTGCATATATACAATATGTGATTATTTTCTTTATGTTTCTTGCAGGTACTAATTTTACTCTTTCTTATTTCGGACTTCATTTTAAACTGGGAAAGATTTTTAAGGATGAAGAATTCAGGTGGTATATTGGCTTTGTGGTTTTTTTTACAATCCTGGTGCTGTCTGCCCTGATTATTTTTCATAATAATCCTTTTGGAGAAGCCTTCAGGATAGCACTTTTCCAGGTAGTATCAATTATTACCACCACCGGATATGTTACTGCAGATTATTTACAATGGGTGCCTTTTGCCGGAGTAATCATTTTTATCCTAATGTTTTTTGGTGGGTCAACCGGGTCAACCGGTGGAAGTATTAAGATCATGAGAATTATGCTGGTTATGAAAAATGGATATTTTGAATTGAAAAGACTTATTCATCCTAATGCTGTAATTCCTGTAAGATATAATGGGCACGCGGTGAATTCAAAGATCCTTACCAATATTCTAGTATTCTTTTCAATCTATATTCTGATTTTTGGGGTGAGTGTAATTGTTATGTCTACCATGGAGCCAAGCTTTGATACGGCATTAAGTTCTGTGGCAACTACTCTTGGTAATGTGGGGCCAGGATTTGGTTCTGTAGGCCCTATGGACAATTTTTACCACCTGCCTGCTTTTGGAAAATGGTTTCTCTCTTTCCTGATGCTGATTGGAAGGCTTGAATTATTTACTGTTTTGGTACTTTTTACGCCTATGTTCTGGAAGAGCTAGTAAAAAGTAGGGACAGCTTCCTACTTAATTTATTTTGGTTTACTAATATACTTAATCCTAAAAGTAGGAAGCTGTCCCTACTTTTTAGTATTCCAACATACCAAGTCCCTGCCTTAGAATCTCAAGTTCATCCCCGGTACAATCTACAATTGTTGAGGCTTCATTTTTTCCAAATCCTCCGTTGATTACTATATCGGCAAGTTTTTGATACTTTTCGTGGATTAATTCAGGATCGGTAGTGTATTCCAAAATTTCATCCTCATCATGTATAGATGTACTCAGAACAGGCCTTCCAAGTTCTCTCACTATTTCCCGGATGATGGTGCAATCGGGGATTCTGATTCCAATAGTTTTTTTCTGGCCCTTAAAAAGCTTAGGTGCCAGGTTATTTGCCTTTAATATAAAAGTAAACGGACCTGGAAGATTTCTCTTCAAAAGCTTAAAAATTGGGTTTTCAATGGGCCTGGTATATTCGGAGATTTGGCTTATATCAGAAAAAATAAAAGACAAACTGGGATTTCTTGGAC
This sequence comes from Bacteroidota bacterium, assembly GCA_030642585.1. Classification (GTDB taxonomy): domain Bacteria; phylum Bacteroidota; class Bacteroidia; order Bacteroidales; family VadinHA17; genus JAYEGO01. Next base: position 8,116 of record DAOWNN010000065.1, read on the forward strand.
TTACTCCTTTTATCCTGGCAATTTTTTCAATTGCCTTACCATGCTTTATATCACAACCCATACCATAAACAGTATCGGTAGGATAGATAACAATTCCTCCCCTTGAAAGAGTTTTAACAACACTTGTAATTTGTCGTTGTCCCGGATTTTCCGGATGGATTTGTAAAAGCATGGGAGATAATCAGTTAAGCATTTAATTTCCTGTGATCTTCAAGGAATTTTTCTAAACCGATATCAGTAAGGGGATGCTTTAACAGGCCAAGAATGGCATCCAGGGGACAGGTAGCTACATGGGCACCAACCTCCAGGCACTGAACAATGTGCATAGTATGACGTATGGATGCTGCAATTACCTGGGTAGGATAGTTGTATTCTTTATAGATATCCACTATTTGCTGAACCAGAAAAATACTATCGGTAGAAATGTCATCAAGTCGTCCAAGAAAAGGAGAAACGTATGTGGCTCCGGCTTTAGCTGCAAGAAGAGCCTGTCCGGGAGAAAATATAAGTGTACAATTAGTTCGGATATTTTGGGCGCTAAGGTGTTTTATTGCCTTGATCCCTTCCCTGATGCAGGGAACTTTTACAACGATATTGGGATGCAGACCTGCAAGTTCTACCCCTTCTTTAATCATTCCTTCAAAATCAGTTGCTACAACTTCAGCACTGATATCCCCATCAACGATATTACAAATTTCAACATAATGATCTTTGAAGGCTTGTTCCCCCTGAACTCCTTCTTTTGCCATTAGGGAAGGATTTGTTGTTACACCATCAATGACGCCAAAGTCATTGGCTTCTTTAATCTGGTCAATATTTGCTGTGTCGAGAAAGAATTTCATGATTTTGAAGGTTTTATTTCAGACAAAGAAACTAGAAATTTTGAAATTTTATATTGAAAAACAATTTTATCAATTTGCCAGAAGGCAAATTACTAAAAAAAAAAGTGGGTAAGCTACTTATATCGCACCGCTACAACCGCCTACCCTTGCTACCTTCCGGTCCTGGGGGATTTCAGCAGGAGCTGGTCGTATAAGACTTACCC
>DAOWNN010000311.1 GCA_030642585.1 Bacteroidota bacterium
CAATAACCCCGTTCTTTAGGGCGGGACTAAACAATAATATTAGCATCTGAAATTTAAATAATTTTGTAATTTGATAATAATTTACAAAATTATTTAAATTTCACTTTGTAGTACAATTGAACTTCCCCAAGCTGAAGCCTGGGGTTATTGATTATCTGGATGTTATGGGAAGCTGTGATTTTTCTTACATCGAACTCACGTTAATTACTTATGATCCGTATATTTCACCGCTTCCTCCAGAATAGAGAATTGGATATTGGTCTGTCTGTGTTCATATACTGGGGAAGCGGTTTATTCATTAATAGGGCTAAGGTTGAGGCTAAGGAAAGCATCACTCTGTTTAAAGAATGCCTGATAAACAAAACATATAGAGTCAAAAGTCGAAAAGTCTAAAGTTGTTTTATTCACCGGGGAGCTGGGAGTTTCATGGTGAGTTCCTTTTCCTGGCCATATTTATAAAAAACTCCAGAGACTTCGGATTTCTTACAGCATCAGCACTAATTATTTTGCCAGAATCCTGCCCCTCTAATATTTTCTTAATTGGAGTTTCCATTTTTTTTCCACTGATTGTATATGGAATTTCATCCACCTGGATAATTTCATCCGGGACATGGCGGGGTGTATATTCCTTCCTGATCGTATTTTTCAACTTCTCCCTGATCTCATTATTAAGTTCCAGTCCCTTTTTCATAACCACAAACAATGGCATTCCTGAATCGCTTCCAGCCTTTTCAAGAAACAGTATAAGGCTATCAACAATTTCCGGAATCTTATCTACTGCCCTGTAAATTTCACTTGTTCCAATTCTTACACCTCCACGATTGAGTGTAGAATCAGACCTGCCATAAATTACCACTCCCTGCCGGGGAGTAATTCTGGTCCAATCCCCATGCCTCCACTTTCCCGGATACATTTCAAAATAACTCTCTTCATATCTAATGAAATCTTTATCATTCCAAAAATAAATTGGCATGGAAGGCATAGGCCTCGTTATTACCATTTCTCCCATTTCATCCTGTACCGCTTGTCCTTTTTCATTAAATGCTTCCAGTGAACAAGCCAGGGCACGACATTGAATTTCTCCTGAATAAACCGGCCAGAGCGGATTGCCACCAACAAAAGCACTACATACATCTGTACCACCACTTATTGAGGCAAGCCAAAGATCATTTTTTACTTCCCGGTATATCCAATCAAATCCTTCAGGTGGTAAAGGCGAACCCGTAGAACTCAAAGACCGCAAATTACCAAGGTCAAAATCATTAGAGGGGTGGATTCCCCCCTTCATATTGGCAACAATATAAGCTGCACTGGTCCCAAAGTGATGAATACCCGCTTCCTGTGTAAATTCCCAAAGAACATTCATGTCAGGATATCCCGGACTGCCATCATAAAGAACCAGTACTCCGCCTACCAGCATAGAAGCCTGGATATAGTTCCACATCATCCAGCCTGTTGTTGTATACCAAAAACAACGCTCCCCGGGCTTTATATCATTATGAAAAGCAAGATATTTTAGATGTTCCAGCAAAATCCCCCCGTGACTATGAGTAATGGCTTTGGGCAAGCCGGTTGTTCCCGATGAATAAAGCACCCATATAGGGTGATTAAAAGGAACTCTTTCAAACTTCAATTCATCTGCATCATTTAAAATAACATCCTCCCACAGAATGGAATCTGGAATATGACCTGATGGTTGTTCTTGTTCGCCATGTGGAATGATGATGAGTTTTTCTAAACTCCCTAAAGCTTCACTTATTTTAACAACTTCATTCGACCTGTCAAAAAACTTACCCCCATATTGGTATGCATCTACGGCAATCAAGACCAGAGGTTCAATCTGCGAAAATCTGTCGATGACCGAGGCGGTGCCAAAATCCGGAGAGCTACTCGACCAGACAGCTCCAATTGAATTTACCGCCAGGAAGGCAATATTGGCTTCAGGGATATTTGTAATGTAGGCTGCAATACGATCTCCCTTCTTTATTCCAATAGATAAAAGATATGCCCTGAAAGCTGACACTTTTTGTTTAAGCTCTTTCCAACTCATTTCCTGAACAGATGAAGTCTCTGATTTATATATAATGGCAGGATGTTCTTCAGTTTCATTCCTGAAAATATGCTCTGCATAGTTTAAATTTGCACCTTCAAACCATTTGGTATGTGGCATTTTATGTTGAGAAACTACAGAAGTATAAGGATTGGATGAAATCACCTTAAAATATTTCCAGACAGACTCCCAGAAGTTGCCTGAATTCTGAACCGACCATAGCCAAAGATCATGGTAATCTTTGAAATCAAGACTATAGTTTCCTTTCACCCACTGAATGTATTTGTGCAAATTCGTATTCTTTATCAGGCTCGTGGAGGGTTCCCAAAGTTTTGTGGGGAATTTTTCTGTATGGAGATTCATAATTAAAATTAGCTTATATATAAATTGATTAAAATCTCATTCTAAAAGACCTGGTCTTAACAGTGCTATATATCATAAACATTAGTGTTTGTAAATTCATTTTTTAGAGATATTTTTATCAGAATATATTATTCAACCTTCGTAAAAAAAGAAAATGAAAAAATTAGTTTTATTATTTGTCGTAACATTATTGCTATTTACAAACTGTAATGAAAACACAGAAGATTTTGTTTTAAAGATTGCCAAAGAATCGAAAAAACATGCCTCTATATCTTATAAAGTTACCAAAAATAAATATTCTCCAAGCATACCAGACACAAGCATAACCCCTTTTAAAGTATGGGTCGTTCGTGACAGCAATGACACTCTAAAGAATGGTTATATATGGGTTGATAATTACTATCGTCCATACAACATGATTTATGACGCTGGTGATTTTTATCTTGCAATCCCACCGAAACAAACTACAATCTACG
>DAOWNN010000067.1 GCA_030642585.1 Bacteroidota bacterium
AAAACTTTCTATTAGCCATTCATATTAATTGGGTATTGCTTTTTTAAATTAAAATATTAATTTTACTTTTACAATGGAAGCTTTAACAAGAATCATTTTCAAAAATCATTTACTTATGAAAAAGTATTCATTTACAATGTTTCGGTACAGCCTAATGCTGCTTGCTGCCGTTTTGTTTTTTGCTAGTTGTAGTTCTGGAGGGGGAAAGCAACAAGCAGGAGAGCCCGAGGAGGTTGTAATTGATATCAGTCAATTAGATTCAGACTTTTTGGAGGATATTGGTGAAGTTAAAAAGATCTTCTATTCTTTGCCTTCGCCACTTGAAACTGCTATGATGATCCGGTCTGCTGGGGCAGTTTATAATGAAGATTTATTAAACCCCTTAGATAATACCGGTAATTATACAACTACTAAGAGTTTGGCATTGAATTTGGGATCTTATACATGCGATTTGAGTTTCGCAAGTTTGTATGACCAGACTTCGGCCTCTATTGATTATATGAATGCTGCAAAAAAGATGGCTGACGGCCTGGGTATCCTGGATGCAATAAATGATGAAACTATTCAAAAGTTGGAAGAGAATATCAACAATAGAGATATCATCATGGAAATTATTTCAGATACCTTCATGAACTCCAGTTCATATTTGCAGGAAAATAATAGAGCAAATGTTGCTGCTATTGTTCTTGTTGGCGGATGGATGGAAGGATTGTTTCTTGCAACACAAATGGTTGACGTAGATTCATTGCAGGACAATTCACTGGTAAGTAGAATTATGGATCAGAAAATGTCTCTTGAAATTGTAGTTAAGCTGCTTGAGGAGAGTATGGATAGCCCTGACGTACAATCTGTCATGGAAGATGTTAAGGATCTTAAAGCTATTTTTGATAAGGTTACCCTTACTACAACTCCTATTGTAACCTCTGTTGATGAGGAAACAAATGTAACTACACTGAAATCAAAGACTCAATCTTCGTTAAATATTGAAATATTTTTAGAATTGAAAGATAAGGTGGAAGTAATAAGAAATAAATACATCTCATAAATAAATAGTTATGAAAAGAATTCTGTACCTGATTATAATATCTTTTGTATTGGTTCTTGTTCCCTTGAATGCGAATGCTCAATGCAAGGGTTTTGCTAAAAAGATATGCAGAATGGAACTAGTACCGTATATTCATGATGGTAACTACCATGCTGCTATTCTCACCGAAGGTGAAGAAGCGGAATTGTATAAAACATTCTATTCTGAACAGGAATACAGGATTGCAATCTGTGGTTCGGATAATCTGGCTGAGATTGAATTTCAAATAATGGATATAAACAAAAATGTTTTGTATAGTAATAAAGATCATGATTACACCCGTACCTGGGATTTTGTTCTTGAATCGAGTCAGCAATTGAAAATTGCTATTATTGTCCCGCCTGGAGGCGATAATTCAGAAGAACCCGAAAGTGGATGTGTGGCAATTATGTTTGGACTTAAGGTGAAATAATTTTAAACCTATATATTTTAACCTGCCCGGTCTACGGGCAGGTTTTTTTTAAATATGAAGTTTTGGCTTTAAGTAGGTCCCTGTACTGGATTCCCTGCATGCTGCTACTTCTTCTGGCGTTCCGCTCACCACCAATTCTCCTCCCTTTTCTCCACCGCCGGGACCCAAATCAATGATCCAGTCAGCAGATTTTATTATTTCCAGGTTGTGTTCAATAATTATTACAGAATGCCCTCTTTCAATTAAGGCTTGCAAGGCATTCAATAAAGTTTTAATATCATGAAAATGAAGCCCGGTAGTGGGTTCATCAAAAATGAAAAGTATATTTTTCTGTATTTCTTCACGTGCAAGAAATGAAGCAAGTTTTACTCTCTGGCTTTCTCCTCCACTCAGTGTTGATGAAGATTGACCTAGTTTCACATATCCAAGCCCTACCTCAAATAATGGTGCCAGCTTTTTCGATATTTTTTTTGCGATATTGGAATTGTCTTCCTTGAAGAATTTTATAGCCTCATCTATAGTAAGCCCGAGGATATCTGAAACATTTTTTCCGCGATAATTTACTTCAAGAATATCTTCCTTAAACCGTTTGCCATTGCAAGCTTCACAAATGAGTTCAACATCAGCCATAAATTGCATCTCCACCTTTATCACTCCTTCACCCTGGCATTCATCACATCTTCCGCCATCAATATTGAAAGAGAAATGCGATGGTTTAAAATGATTTATTCTTGAAGCGGTTTGATCAGCATATAACTTTCTAATTTCATCCCAGGCTTTTAGATATGTTACAGGATTTGAACGGCTTGATTTACCAATTGGGTTTTGATTTACATATTCTACCTGATCTATTAACTTAAGGTCACCACTTAATGTGTCATGATCTCCTGTTTTATCTCCGAAATTATAAATAATTTTATTAAGTGCCGGATAGAGGATATTTCCAATCAAGGTGGATTTCCCCGAACCACTTACCCCCGTTACAACCGTCATGATATTTAGAGGAATTTTGATGTTCAGATTCTTAAGGTTATGCTCCCGTGCCCCAATAATTTCAATATAATTATTCCATTTACGTCTTAATTCATTCTGCTTAATGAATTCTTTTCCGGTAAGATATTTTGCGGTAAGGCTATTCTTATCTGAAAGGAGGGACTTTTGATCTCCCTGGAATACAATCTCTCCGCCAAGCCTTCCTGCAAAAGGCCCAATATCAATTATGTGGTCAGAAGCCCTGATTATATCCTCATCATGTTCTACTACCAAAACAGTGTTTCCTAGTTTCTTCAGGTCCTGAAGAACCTGGATAAGGAGCGATGTGTCGCGAGGATGCAGTCCAATGCTCGGTTCATCAAGGATGTATAAGGATCCTACCAGGCTGCTGCCAAGCGAGGTTGCCAAATTTATTCTTTGAGATTCACCGCCTGAAAGAGTGGAGGAAAGTCGATTCAGATTTAAATAGCCCAAACCTACATGTGTTAAAAAACTAAGTCTTGACCTGATCTCAAGAAGTATTCTTTCAGAAATATCCAGCTCATATTCATTAAGTTTTATTACAGAGAACAATTTATGCAATTCATCAATGGGCATCTGAACAAGCTGCTGAATGGAACGTCCTGCTATTTTCACATAACTGGTTTCTTTCTTTAGCCGGGTACCTTTACATTCATGACAGGTAGTTTTACCCCTATACCTGGAAAGCATCACTCTATATTGTATTTTATATTTTTTTCTCTCCAGATAATCAAAAAATGTATGAAGACCTTTGAAATAACTATTTCCAGTCCAAAGTAGTTCCTTTTGATCTTTCGAAAGTTGAAAATATGGCTTGTGAATTGGGAAATCAAACTTTTCTGCGTTGAATATCAGGCGTTCTTTCCACTTCTTCATTTTTTCTCCTCTCCAACACACAATGGCTTCCTGGTAAACAGATAAATTTTTGTTTGGAATTACAAGTTCCTCATCTATTCCTATAATTTTACCATAACCTTCGCAAACAGTGCATGCTCCAAGAGGATTATTGAAGCTAAACATATGAATGGAAGGCTGTTCAAATATCATTCCGTCTGCTTCAAACTTGTTAGAAAAGCTCTCTTCAAACAACTTTCCACCAATTTCTGCTATAACTTTACATTTTCCTTTTCCAATACTGAAAGCTGTTTGGACTGAATCTCCTATTCTGCTTCGGGTTTCATCATTTGCTTCAATAGCCAGGCGATCTACAACCACATTGATACTTTTATTTTTTTCAATTTTTCCTGGCCTATCAATAAAATCAGCAATTTTTAAAATCTCTCCTTTATATTCAATCCTGGTGAGCCCCTGTTTCAATATAATCTCAAGATACACCGCCAAATCAAGATCTTCAGGAAGGACCAAAGGAGCAAGAATGATAACTTTCACTTCTCGTTCACAGGCAAGAATGAAATTTACAACATCAGTAACAGTGTGGCTTTTGACCTTTCTTCCGGAGACTGGTGAATAAGTTGTCCCAATCCTGGAATAGAGAAGCTTCAGGTAATCATAGATTTCTGTTGTGGTACCTACCGTGGATCTTGGATTTCTGGAATTTACTTTCTGCTGAATGGCTATGGCAGGAGGAATGCCGTTAATAAAGTCTACATCTGGTTTTTGCATTCTTCCAAGGAATTGCCTGGCATAAGAACTAAGGCTTTCAACGTAACGTCTTTGACCTTCGGCATAAATGGTGTCAAAAGCCAGAGAAGATTTGCCTGACCCCGATAATCCAGTGATAACCACAAATTTATCCCTTGGGATTAGCAATTCGAAGTTTTTGAGATTATGTACCCTTGCACCCTTGATATGAATGTACTTTTGATCCTTGTTTGAAGCTTCTGGCATAAAAATTGCACTATTTGAAAGGCAGTCATTTAACAAAAAATAACTGATTTCAAATGTAATATATTTTGGTGAAAGAGTTTTTTTTGTTTTATTTGCATATAGATACACCTAAGTACCAATTAAATTACGGAGGAAAGCCTTAAGAGACATCTCTACTTTTTTATTATTTTTTAAAAAAGGAGGTCGTTGTGGAACTCAAAAAATTGACCGATCAAGATTTGATTCGGCAGTTTCTGGACGGGAACCAACAAGGAATAGAGGTGCTGATAAACAGGCATAAAAATAAGGTTTATACCTATATTCTCATTATTGTTAAGGAGCCGGTACTTGCTGAAGACATTTTCCAGGATACATTTATTAAGGTTGTTAAGTCATTAACTGGTGGCCGCTATAAGGATACAGGAAAGTTTCTTTCCTGGACAATTAGAATTGCTCATAACCTGGTAATTGACCATTTCAGGAAGGAAAAACAAAAAAATGAAGTGGCAGGGGATTGCTATGAGGGCTATATCCTGAATTCCCGAAAACATTCATCAGGAAATATTGAGGATTCTCTTATTAGTGACCAGATAAAAAGTGATGTTCGTGCCTTAGTTGATGAATTGCCGAGTGAGCAGAGAGAAGTTATTATGCTTAGACATTACGGTGGATTAAGCTTTAAAGATATAGCTGAACAAACCGATGTGAGTATCAATACTGCCCTTGGAAGAATGAGGTATGCATTAATAAACATGAGAAAACTGATTGAGGAAAAAAACCTAAGTCTTACAATTCAATAATTTCCCGCTTTTTCTATTTTTTTTGGATCAGGAATACTATCAGGGCATAATATCCGTTTTACTCATAGTTAAAACTATAATCTTAGCCTATGGGTAAAACTTTTACTCCTTTTATTAATGGTAACTTAATCGAGAAAGCAGGAAGCGTTGATATTAAAAAATTAATTCAAGCCTTGCTTAATGGGTATTCCGGGAACTTGTCTGCAGATCTTGAGATAGAATATGAGATTTCTGATAAAGTAATGTATGACTTAATGAGAAAACTAGACATGTTGAAATTAGAAATGATGAACTAAGAGTAGATTTCGGAATTTGTTACAGACAGCCGCTATTAAGCGGCTTTTTTTATCTCTGGTTGCAGTAGACAAGGTGTCACTGTTATCGATTAACCATTCAGGTTTTTCAGCTATTTCTATTTTCACTGTCCTTGAAATTAAAGCTGATACACTAAACTGGAACGAATAGGATTCAAATATATATATCATCATTTTTTATGAAAAAAATTGGAATAGTGAAATTAAAATGATATCATTGTGATATTATTAATAAATTATAAATATCATGACACAAGAAAAAAATTATCATCCATTGTCGGGTTACCTGGCACTTCTTATTGAATTGATCATAGTTCTGGCAACAGTTTTCAGTTTTGTAATTATGAATCCTTTGTTCATTACTGTCAGCGCACTTATGTTTGTTCTCGGTATTATCGGGTTCACTGTGGTAAATCCCAACGAGTCAAATGTTCTTGTATTATTTGGGGCCTATAAAGGAACCATTAAGAAGAATGGGTTTTTCTGGGTAAATCCCTTTTTTGTGCGAAAGAAAATATCATTACGTGCACGCAATTTTGACAGCCAGCCTAGCAAGGTAAATGATAAAATCGGAAATCCGATTATGATTGGTTTAGTGTTGGTCTGGAAAGTTAATGACACTTTTAAAGCGGTATTTGAAGTAGATCAGTATGAGCATTTTGTTGTGGTGCAGAGTGAGGCAGCACTCAGGAAATTAGCCGGTACATATCCATACGATAATTTTGAGGATCATGATGTTGTTATAACCCTTCGATCGGGTGGAGAGGAAGTTAATCATGAATTGGAAGAGGAAATCAGGGAGCGCCTTCAGATGGCCGGAATACAGGTAATTGAAGCGAGGATTAATTATATCGCATATGCATCTGAAATTGCACAGGCCATGCTTAAGAGGCAGCAGGCTTCTGCTATTGTAGCAGCCAGGTTTAAGATTGTTGAAGGGGCTGTAAGTATGGTTGAAATGGCACTTGACGATCTCAGTAAGAAGGAAATTATTGACCTGGATGAAGATAAAAAAGCTGCAATGGTGAGCAATCTTATGGTTGTTTTATGCAGCGACAGAGATGCAACACCAATTATTAATACAGGCACTCTCCATCAATAAGATTAAAATGAGTAAGAAAAAAGCCTTTGTGATAAGAATAGACCCAAACAAGCTGGACGCTGTTGAAAAATGGGCTGATGATGAATTTAGAAGTATCAATGGACAAATAGAATGGATTCTTGATCAGGCACTCAGAAAAACCAGACGTTTAGTGAAAAAGCCTGGCCGGCAGACAGGCAGGGATACGGAGAAGGAGAAGTAGAGGAATTTGGAAATGGGTTTTTCAATAGTATTACAAATATGAATTGAAGTTACTAAACGAACAATATCAATATGAGAACATATAAATTTAAATGTCCGAAATGTGGCAATCAGCATTATATTTCACTTAAATTGGCCTGGTGGGGGCTATTGGTTTATTAATCCAACAGTATGGCAGCATACAAGGCCGGCAGTTTCTGTTCGAAGCCTTGTGGAACCAAGACTTACCTGCTTAATATTTTTATCCAGGGCCAGCTCAACTTCCGTGGGACTAAAATCTCCTTCCGGGCCAATAAGGATCAAAGAACTACTATTTGACAATGGCTGATCTTTAAATTGAGGTGGAATATCCTGGTCATAATGTGCAATATAAGTGTTGGTCTCTTTGATTTGATTAAGAAATAACTTGAAAGAAGTGAGTTCGTTTAGCCGTGGTTTATAGGCATTTATCGATTGCTTCATAGCCGAAAGAATTCGTTTGTTTAGTCTTGCGGTTTTTAAGGTTCTCCTTTCAGATCTTTCACATAACAAGGGTGAAATTTCATCTACCCCTATCTCAACAGCTTTTTCGAGGAACCATTCAAAACGATCAATATTTTTAGTAGGTGCAATAGCAATATGCAGGTAATAAGGTCTTTTTTGGAAGTTGGTTTGAATTTCCTGTATTTCAATTATTGTTTTCCTGGGATGAGCTTGGATAATTTTCCCGATGGCAAAACTGCCCTCACCATCTATAAAACTGGCATCTTCTTCCTTACTTATCCTCAGTACTCTGGCACAATGATGTGATTCTTCCGGACTTAAAACATTTATGCCTTGCTTAAGGCCGGGCAGATAAAATACTTGCATTGCTTTTTAATAGATTAAGCCACAAATTTACGAAAATACGGTATATTCGTGAAGCGTGATAGATCTTGTTAATGAAAACAATTGGAATACTTTCTGATACGCATGGCTATTTTGATCCGGCACTCAATCATTTCTTTTCAGAATGTAATGAAATCTGGCATGCCGGGGATATAGGAAGTTTGGAGGTTATAGGAGATATTCGAAAGACTAAACCCTTAAGGGCTGTTTATGGAAATATTGATGGACAGGATATCAGGTCTCATTTTGGTAAGAACTTACGTTTTTTTTGCGAAGATGTAGATGTCTGGATAACTCATATAGGTGGATATCCTGGCAAATATGATCGAATGGTAAGAGAGACCATAAAATCGAAGCCTCCGGATTTATTTGTTTGTGGTCATTCACACATTTTAAAGGTAATGTATGATAAGTACCTGGATTTATTGCATATCAACCCGGGGGCAGCAGGCAGGACAGGACTTCAAAATATAAGAACAGCCATCCGGTTTCGGATTGATAAAGCAGATATTAAAGATCTTGAAGTGATTGAGATGGGGGAGAGGAGATAGGAAAACAAGATGTCAAAAGCATGTCTTGAGCTTGCCGAAAGATCAGAGGTCTAATGTGTAATCACCTTACTGTGAAATTATTAACAGCAGAAAAAATGGAATGATGGAATTTGAATTATGTCAAATGTCAGAAGGCAAATGTCAAATGTGTCATGTGAAAATATAAGAGGTCTCAACATTTGACTTTATACATTTGACCTCTGACTTTTGACATTTTTTACTCTTCTTTCCTGTTTTCTGAAAAGACACCCAAATGAATAATTTGCAAATAGCAATCACACTTTTTAGTCTAAAAGACATTGTCACAATTAGTCAATCATAAATATATTGGGTTTGTTTTAAGATCAAGAAACTACATTGGGTATAAAAATACGAGCGTTCATTGCGGTCCGGTATAGCTATTTGCCTTTATTAAACCTTGTTGTCGGACCTTTGATCTGTGGATCGAACCTAACCCCGGGTGGCACCCACTGAAGCTGATACTTTCCAGGAAACCTAAAGTAAATAGGCTTAACCGATGGCTGTATTATAGCTACATCGAATAGTGGGCTTACCCGGGGTTATTAATATTCAAGCCCTACAGGCTTGTTACAGTATTTTTGATCTTTAGCACCAAGGATCGAAGATCCCTGATGATTAATATCAGGGCAGGCCTGACAATCATCGTCAGGGCCTGGATCCACGGTACTGAAAAACTGCATGAAGACTGCTTTAGCAGTGTGAGTAATTGAATATATGGATTTTATGGATTTGTAATTTTTGACTTAATTACTTGTAGTTTTGGCGAGACATCCAAAAAGCAATACTATTTTGCATTAAAGGGCAGATTATGTGTCAGTTAAGGCTATTGTATTTAGATTTGCTCGGAAAACAGGTGTGTCATGTGAAAATATAAGAGGTTTCAACATTTGACTTTTTACATTT
>DAOWNN010000121.1 GCA_030642585.1 Bacteroidota bacterium
ACAAGACTATTGAATTGATGAAAGAACGGTTTGGAGGGAATGTGGTTTTAGTACAATTTCCGGTAGATGAGGGTACCGGATTCAATTCAATCATCGATGTGATCACCATGAAGATGTATAAATACGGACCTGATGGTGGCACTCCTGAAATCCTCGAAATTCCGGATGACCAAAAAGACAGAGCTAATGAGTTGCACAATGAACTTGTCGAAAAAGCAGCTGAAAACGATGAAGCACTGATGGAGCTTTTCTTTGAAAACGAATCACTTACCGAGGATGAAATGAGAAAAGGGATCAAAATGGGTCTTGTGCAACGGGGAATATTCCCTGTTTTCTGTGCATCTGCAAGAAGTAATATGGGAGTAGCAAGAATAATGGAGTTTATTGTAAATGCTGCCCCTGCACCAGATGATATGCCAGCTCCGAAAAATAATGAAGAACAGGAAATAAAATGTGATGCTTCCGGACCTGCCTCTCTATTCATGTTTAAGGCATCTCTTGAGGAACATATTGGAGAAGTCAATTTCTTTAAAGTTATGTCGGGAGAGATTAAAGAAGGAATCGACCTTATCAATACTCATAGTTCAAACAAAGAAAGAATATCGCAAATATTTGTTTCTGCAGGAAAGAAAAGAAATAAAGTTGCCACAATGGTAGCTGGAGACATAGGTGCAACCGTGAAACTAAAAAGCACAAAAACCAATCATACATTAAATGCACCGGGTCAGGACTGGTCATTCAGCCCAATCAATTTCCCGGAGCCAAAATACAGGGCTGCTATCAAAACCAAAAGTGAGGGAGATGAAGAAAAGCTAGGTGAAGCATTGACCCGTATGCATGAGGAGGATCCTACTATTATTATAGAATATTCAAAAGAACTTAAACAAATAATTATTCATGGTCAGGGTGAATATCACCTCAATATTCTAAAATGGCATTTGGACAATGAATTCAAAGTTGAAACAGATTTCATTGCTCCTAAAATACCTTATCGAGAAACCATCACCAGGATAGCCCAGGCTGACTATCGCCATAAGAAACAATCAGGCGGTGCCGGTCAGTTTGGTGAAGTGCATATGATAATTGAACCCTATAAAGAAGGAGCTCCAGATCCTACTGTTTATAAGGTAAACGGGAGAGATCTAAAAGTTTCTGTAAGGAACAAAGATATCCATGACCTTCCCTGGGGAGGGAAACTGGTATTCTACAATTGTATAGTAGGTGGCTCTATCGACGCCCGCTTTCTTCCTGCCATTTTGAAAGGTATAATGGAAAAAATTGAAGAGGGACCATTGACAGGATCCTATGCAAGAGATATACGGGTAGCTGTATATGATGGTAAAATGCATCCTGTTGATTCAAACGAAATTTCTTTTAAGCTTGCCGGAAGAAATGCTTTCAGTGCTGCATTCAAAATTGCCGGACCGAAGATCATGGAGCCCATCTATGAAGTTGATATCCTTGTTCCTTCCGACCGGATGGGAGATGTTATGAGTGATTTGCAAGGACGAAGGGGGATTGTTCTGGGAATGAGTAGTGAAAAAGGCTTTGAAAAAATTTCAGCCAAAGTGCCACTGGCTGAGATGAATAAGTATTCCACTGCCCTTAGCTCCCTCACAAACGGACGCGCTATGTACGGCATGAAATTCTCAGAATATACACAGGTGCCGGGAGATCTTCAGGAAGAACTTCTAAAAGCATATGCGGCGGAGCAGGAGGAGGAATAAAGAATTAGGTCTAGAAGTCCAATAGTCAAAAGTCGAAAAGTGAGGAGAATGAAGAGGGAATGGAATTACTCTTTCGATCTTCTTATAAAGATAAAATAAGCCGGGATGCCTGCAGCTATGGTTCCCAGTGCAATGGATGATTCAAGCGGACGCTCAAAAAAAGCCAGGCATAGTATTACCACACCTACAATTATGTAGATTGCCGGAACAACAGGGTATCCCCTCATAATAAACTTGCTTTGTCCACTCTTTCTGAGTTTAAACACTCCAATCACTGAAAGAATTGGAAAAATTCCAAGAGAAAAGCCCATAAAGGTTAATATCTGCTCAAAAGTACCTGACAAAACCAGGATTATGGCTATGAGACTCTGAATGAGAATGGCTATATAAGGGACATTGGTTTTAGGATTTACCCTTGAAGCAAAGCGAAAGAAATGTCCATTTTTCGCCATTGCATAGTATATTCTTGGTCCCAGGATGATAAATGCACTGATAGAGGAAAAAAGTGCAAATGAAACAAGCAGGGAAAAAATGCTTCCCCAGCCTGGTCCAAACAGCTTTCCCATTGCCAGACCCCCTATAGAAATTACTCCCTGCATCTCATCATTGGGGATGGCGTAAACGAACAAAATATTCAATAACACATAGAAAAGAATAACCATTCCTGTACCTATCAATAATGAAAGAGGCAGATTCCTTGTAGGGTTTTTTATTTCTGATCCTATATAAGTAGATGCATTCCAACCACTATATGCAAAGCTTATCCACAAAAAAGAAAGTCCAATGGTTTTCCAACCTGAAAAATTAAAATTAAAATCAGGGGCCTGATGAAAATGAGCCATATCGCCCTTTCCAAACATGAACCCAACAATCAGAATTCCAACAATTAATACGATCTTATAGAGGGTAAGTCCGTTTTGCACCCTGGACCCAAACTGAATTCCCCGCATATGAACCAGTGTAAATATAAGTATGATAGAAACTGAAACAATCCTTCTGATATTTTGAGGATCTGAGATACCAACTGCTTCACCCAGGACATAAATCCCTGGCAGGGCACGAAAAAAATATTCACTAAATCCAATTGATGCAGCAGCTATGGGAGCAGAAAAACCAACAATGAAGGAGACCCATCCACTCAGGAAACCAGCCATAGGATGGAACAATTTAGAAAGAAAAATATATTCCCCGCCTGCTTCAGGGAAGGCTGCACCAAGTTCACCATAACACATTGCCCCGAAGAGGGCCATGATGCCGGCAGCAAGCCAAAGAAGGATCATTAATACGGGATTCCCCAGATCGGCCAAAAGCAAACCTGAAGTCACAAAAATACCTGTGCCAATCATATTGGCTACAACGATATTCGTAACCGGGAAGAGGCCCAATTTCCTTTTTAAACCTTCATTCTGTTCTGCTTGTTTCATTACTTATAATTCAATAAGCTTCAGTCCCAAAAAACAAAAGAATCTCCTCAGGGTATTAGGTAGTCTGGATCCCTGTGGGTCTGTCTCAAAAAGTTCAAAAGCAGTCATTCTGAATCATGTCTCACTGATTTAATATAATTGCAGTATCTAACAAAACTGGCGCCCACTCACCATCTTCATAAGCAAACTCAGGGACTTTAATTATGCCCATAGAACTATTAATATACCTGATGGTGTCCAGATGAAATACTTCTTTAATTGAGGCATGATCTACGTCCCGATCAACTATAAAATTAAAAATGGCCGTATCAGCGTTAAACCAATTCTCATTTGCCACATGATAAAATTTAATCAGATTACTATATACAGCATACACTCTGACATTCTGTTTTGAGAACATTGTAATAACTTTCGCATCCCAGTAACTACCGACCCCTTTTAGCAAACCTTCTTTCCGGGCAATTGCATCAATATTTTTTACTTTATCAGGATAAAACTCCGAATAAGCTTTTAATCTGGTTACTGAGAAACCACTTATAATCAATATAATATAATACCCTGCTAACACAGAAATACCTAAAATACATAATCTATTAAACCACAATTTAGATCTAATAATAAGTAATGGTAAATTCAGAATACCCAAATAATAAGGATAGATATTATACCTGAGGCAATCGATTCCGGTATAATTACCATTAACTAAAGGGACTACTATCACCATAAGCGAGAATAAAGCAGAAAACAAAAAATAAAAGGACAAATCATTAAATTTCTTCTTTTGTATAACACTATTCGCGCTTATAACTGCACCAATAATTAATGAAAGGATTGCTATAAAAAGAATAAAAGAATTTAGATTAAACCGGAAAATGCTACTTGATATATGTTTTATATAAAGTTGAGTGGATTCAAATATATCAGCAAATACAAACATCTTATGATTAGAACCAAAACTTATAGCATCAAGATTTCTTATCAAAACAAAACCTATAATTCCCAAAATCGATGACAATGCCGTTAATCCACCCGCAAGCAATAGTTTTTTCTTATCGTAGGGTGATTTTTTAAAGAAAAAAGATAGCCCTAAAATCGGGAAAGTAATGGATATAAGCATCAATTGATCAGATAATACTCCTAAAAAACTTATTATAAATAATAAAACAAGATATATCCTTACACTATTTTTCAAATAAAGGATAAACAACAAATAACATAGCAATGACAGTGTAAAAACGCTTGTATGAAAGGAATTTATTAACAAAAAAAATGACAGGTACATATCATGGTTAATTATAGTTACTACTAAAAACATAGCTAATAACAGGTTTGACATAGCTGTCAGAATATTTACCTTTTCATTATCGAGTATTTGAATCAAAATTGCTCTGTACAGAATAATTATTGCCACATATTGTATCACTGCGAAAAATACCGTACTCCATAAAAAACTACCTGTAATGAACATTAAAATAAAATAAACAGGCATATCAGGGAAAAAGTTGGGTGAAGGATTGAGGTGCCATCCGGCTATTGATCCTCCATCGATAAACAAATCTTTGTAGATGGAAGGTAAATACAAGGTATCCGAAGAAAAAAACCATGTATATGAATACTCATCAAGTGTACAAAAAACTGAAAGTATTAAAAATACAACTAGCAGCAGACTGCCATAATAAATATAATTGCCAGAAAGAAAATGATTAACGATCTGCCTTTTACTCACTTGAAGGTTTTTTTGCTCGCGTTATGAATAGTGTTTAATATATAATATTCAGGTATCTACTTTTTAACAATACTAATAGAAACTCCTGCACTGCTTATCCTTACAATTTTCGTTTCCAGGCCCTGGTCTGTTTTTAGGGCATCCAGGAAATCCTGCATTTCCCTTCCCGCATTTAATACATTATGGGCGGTTATAACTCCTCCTGGTTTTACCCTATGCCTTACAAGTTGTAGAAACTCCATATAATCTGGTTTCCATGCATCTAAAAATATAAAGTCAAATTCTCCTTCAATTTTTGGAATTTCCTTAAACGCATCACAAATTCTTGCATCAATTACCTTATCTAAACCAGCCTTCTTAAAGTTTTTCCGTGCTTCTTCTGCTCTTTTTCTTTCTATCTCAAGTGTAATTAGTTCACCTCCTGTTTCCTGGAATGCAAGACCTAACCACAATCCTGAATAGCCATTTGATGTTCCGATTTCAAGTCCCCTTTGATATTTATTTTCAATGATCAGGTCATGCAGGAAGCGACCATCGGCTGCAGGAATATTCATTCCTCCATATGTACGCGGAAGATTTTTCAACATGGGAAGGACTCTGGTATTGTTTATATCTGCAAAGGGGGTTTTGTCTGTCTGTGACAAACCCATTGTCTGTAATAAAACAATAAACAAAATACTTATTCCTATAGCTTTCCATCCATTAAATTTTCTCATAATTCTTGTATCTATTTTAAAATGACTTAAACAGTCGACCTATTTTATTATTCAGGACCAATAAATTCACTCTTTAGGATATGATCCAGGATTCCCGGAAATTTATCTTCAATATCCTCAATACTCTTATATCCGAAAACAAAAGAAATAGCGATTGGATCTGCTCGATAATCAGTATGTCCCTCGTAAAATCCATATCTCATAATAAAATATGGAATCATTTCACCGGTGTGAATAAAAGAAAGCTTTTTTATTAGCCGTGAGAACTCTTCCTCTGTAAGCCGTGGATATACTTTCCTCAAATACTTCACTTCCTGCTCTGTCATATTCCGACTCATTTCAATCTGCCAGTAGCCAAGAATTTCATCATTGAAAATAGAGTTTTGCCATCCTTTTGCACCCCAGAACTTAAGATCAACAATTTTATTGTTGTATTTAATTGCCTTAACAGTTCCCCTGTCTGAATCTTTTTTTACAATAAGAATTAGATTGAACACATGAAAAAGTGGCTTGGCAAGCTCCGGATGAGTTAATCCTATTTTTGCAACCCGTATATTATCGCCTTTTAAGACGGATATCAAATTTTCATGTTCACTTATGAACCCCGAACCTGAATATTGCCCAGGGCGGCCATCTCTGGTAATTTCTGACACTGGTTTGCCAGTTACAGTTGTAATTTTATCCAATTCCTCCAATGAGTGAAGTCCTGTTTTGGCAAGGGTAGGAAAATCATTGGAATCTACTTCTAACTGGCTCCCTTTCCCATACCATTTACGATGAAGATAATCTTGAGGTTCTCCATTTTCAATAGTTACAGGAATAATTGTATATTTATTATCTGGGGTAAGACCTATTACATATTCTAAACCTGACCTGGCAACCAGGGGTGAAGGTATTTCCGGACATTCATCATACAAATAGGGATAAACAAAATAACTTCTGCCCTCATGTTTTAGCTGGGATACAGTATTTTGAGCATGTAAGGCCTGCACTAAAATATGTGCAACCAAAATCCATAAGATCAATCTATTTATTTTCATTATCGTGTTTTTACCTAATTGGATGTAGCATGAAAATCCTAGATTAGTAATTACTTTACTTTTTGTAAGTCTAAAATTACAATTTTCTATCTTGTAATCAATATGAAAGCAATTATCATCGAAATAAAGGTCAGATGTATTAATCCTGAAGAGATTGAGACAATTCTACTAAATAATAATGCCCGATATGAAGGAAGCGATCGTCAAATTGACACCTATTTCAATTCAGATTCAGGCCGGGTAAAATTAAGGGAGGGAAATATTGAAAACTC
>DAOWNN010000069.1 GCA_030642585.1 Bacteroidota bacterium
CAATAACCAATCCGGTTAAAACCATTTATTCCATTAAAAGATTTATGGGGGAATCACATTCTGCTATGTCAAAAGAGATAGCCAGAGTCCCTTATCAAGTTGTAAAAGGAGAAAATAATACGCCTAGAGTGAAAATCGATGACCGTAAATATTCTCCACAGGAAATTTCGGCAATGATCCTGCAAAAAATGAAAAAGACTGCAGAAGATTACCTGGGTCAGGAAGTAACCGATGCTGTTATTACAGTGCCTGCTTATTTTAGTGACTCACAAAGACAAGCTACAAAAGAAGCAGGAGAAATAGCCGGGCTAGCCGTAAAACGAATTATTAACGAACCTACTGCTGCCTCCCTGGCTTATGGCCTGGATAAAAAAGGAGCAGATCAGAAGATTGCTGTTTTTGACCTTGGAGGAGGAACCTTTGACATTTCCATCCTGGAATTGGGAGATGGAGTTTTTGAGGTAAAATCAACAAATGGTGACACCCATCTTGGAGGAGATGATTTTGACCAGGTAATAATTGATTGGCTTGCTGATGAATTTCAAAAAGATGAAAACATTGATTTGAGAAAAGATCCAATGGCTCTGCAAAGATTAAAAGAAGCAGCAGAAAAAGCCAAGATTGAACTTTCAAGTGCCACCAGTACAGAAATTAACCTTCCGTATATCATGCCGGTAGATGGAATTCCAAAACACCTGGTAAAGACTTTAACACGTGCACAGTTTGAAAAACTATCAGACAAACTGATCAACGCTGTTCTTGGTCCCTGTAAAAAAGCTTTAAGCGATTCAGGATTGAAGACTTCTGAAATAGATGAAATTCTTCTTGTTGGTGGATCCACACGTATCCCGGCAATTCAGGAAACAGTTCAAAAGTTTTTCGGAAAAGCACCTTCAAAAGGCGTTAATGCTGATGAGGTAGTTGCTGTAGGAGCAGCTATTCAGGGTGGAGTTCTTACGGGTGAAGTGAAAGATGTTCTTCTTCTTGATGTAACACCTTTATCCCTGGGGATTGAAACACTTGGGAGTGTAATGACAAAACTTATTGACGCCAATACTACAATACCTACAAAAAAGACAGAAACTTTTACTACCGCTGCTGACAACCAACCTTCTGTTGAAATCCATGTATTACAGGGAGAAAGGCCAATGGCTACCGGAAATAAGACAATTGGCAGGTTTCACCTGGATGGAATACCACCTTCACCCAGAGGAACTCCTCAGGTAGAAGTTTCATTTGACATCGATGCCAATGGAATTTTGAATGTTTCTGCAAAAGACAAGGGCACTGGTAAGGAACAAAGTATCAGAATTGAGGCTTCATCAGGTTTAAGTGATAATGAGATCAACAGAATGAAAGAAGAAGCCAAAGCAAATGAAGAAGCTGATAAGTCTGCCCGGGAAGAGATAGATAAAATAAATGCTGCAGACAGCCTTATCTTTCAAACAGAAAAACAATTGAAAGAATTTGGAGACAAACTCCCTGCAGATAAAAAGGAACCAATCGAAAAAGCTCTTGTGGTACTGAAAGAAGCACATAAAAATAAAGACCTTGAAGCTATTGATAAGGCTACAGCAGAGCTGAATACTGTATGGCAGGTCGCATCTGAAGAAATGTACAAAGCCACTCAACAAGACCCACAAGCACAAGGGGAGCCTTCTTCCGACAAAGAGCCATCACAACAGGATCAAAATAAAGATGATGAAGTGACTGATGTGGATTTTGAAGAGGTAAAATAATATATTTATCCCGACATGCTACACTCCCGGAAGTAGCGACAAGATATCTGGATTATTCCTTTTGATCATAAAATAAAGACCCGTTCTGATATTTCAGGACGGGTTTTTATTTATTTTTACATTTTCAACCATTATATTAAATTGAAAATTGAACTCATGAAAATCAAATATTTATTAATCATTATTCCCTTATTCGCATTACAGCACCATTCATTTTGTCAGGAATCAACTGAAACTCAGGATACAGTTTATAATCAGATTGATAAAATGGAGCGGAAACAGGGCCCCTGGAGGAAGTATTATCAAAATGGCCAATTAAGATATAAAGGCCAGTTTGAAAATAACAATGCCATAGGAAGGTTTGAACACTATTATAATGATGGTAATTTAAAAACTATCCTCATTCATATGGATAAAAGTGATAAATCACAAGTAATCCATTATTATCAAAATGGAGAAATTGCTGCAGAGGGAGAATTTATAGGAGACAAAAAAAATGGTACCTGGAAGTATTTTTCCTATTATGGAGGTTTTCTTTCGTATACTGAATCTTACAAAGAAGGACAAAAGCATGGAATATCAATAAAATATTTTAAAAACGGGAACACTACACAGGAACTTTCCTGGGAAAACAATCAAAAAGAAGGATCATGGAAAGTGTGGTTTCCGAACGAACAGCTGCAACTGAGTGCTAACTTTAATTATGGGAAACTTGATGGGCCCTTCATAAATTACTATCCTGATGGAACAGTAGAAATAAAAGGCTTATATAAAAATGATCTTAGAGTTGGGAAATGGTTAGTTACTGAATTAGGCACAGGTAAAATAAGGGAAATAGAATATGTTAATGGGGTCCCTGACAATCAGGATGAAATTGATAATGCATTTGAAAAGAAGATGCTGGAATATGAGAAAAACAAAGGTCGTATAAAAGATCCTGACCTGAATGATGTAAAGATTATTAAACGCTAAAGATTGAACTAACTCGCAGACAAGGTAAAGCCTATGAGATTCAGAATAAGACTTAGTTTTTTCGGAATCTATATTTGCCGCCTTGCCTGCCGGCCTTGCTCTGCCGAAGCGGCCATATAAAAGCGCAGCAGGCAGGACTGGCACGAATTCAACTAACAGATTTACAGAGCGTTTCATACATACATGAACTTTGAGTCTAATTGATTTAAAAAACATATTTTGACAAGCAAGCTCACATTATCAGAACTTAATCTTCAAATTAAGAACAGACTTAAAAACTCTTTCCCTGAAGCAATATGGATCATTGCTGAAATCAACGAAATAAATGAAAATTCAAAAGGCCACTGTTATTTGGAACTCATCGAAAAAGAAGGGCAAACTGACTCCATTATAGCAAAGGCAAGGGCCACCATTTGGGCATATACTTATCGGCTTTTAAAACCCTATTTTGAGACTACAGCAAAAACAAAACTTCAGGCCGGATTAAAAGTATTGATCCAGGCTAAAATAGAGTTCCATGAATTGTATGGTTACTCTTTGAATATTAAAGACCTTGATCCGGCATATACTTTGGGTGACATGGCGAGATTAAAAATGGAAACCATACTTAAATTAAAAGAAGATGGGGTATTCCTGATGAATAAAGAACTCCCTGAACCATATTTCCCTTCAAAAATAGCTATAATATCATCTAAAAGTGCGGCTGGATACCAGGATTTTATACACCAGCTTAAGCACAATCAGTTTGGATATATTTTTTATACCAGGCTTTTTCCAGCTATAGTACAGGGGAATGATTCTCCGGAATCTATTATTCATTCCCTTGATCAAATTAACATGCACATATCTTTTTTCGACCTGATTGTATTAATCAGGGGGGGAGGATCTCAATCTGACCTGAATAGCTTTAATAATTATATGCTGAGTAGTAATATAGCACAGTTTCCCATTCCTGTAATTACCGGAATAGGACATGAAAAAGACGAATCGGTTTGCGACATGGTCGCACATCATAATCTGAAAACTCCAACAGCAGTAGCAGAACATCTTATAAATTCATATCAGAATCTGGAGTCTTATTCTCAGGATACTAAAAATGGTGTCGTTGCAGGAATAAACCAGATTCTTAAGACTGAAAAAAATAATCTTGATCTGAAAGGAAGACAACTAGTACCCTTGCTGATGAATTCTCTTTTAAAGGAGTCTTACCATCTGAACAATCTTTCCGGCAAAGTCCGCCAGATTTATGGACGTGATGTTCATAACAAACATGAAAAAATAATTGAATACCTGGGTCATTTTAATTCACTTCTGAAAGAATTTCTTTTGAACTCCAAATATAAAATATTCTCCGGCTCAAAAAATATAAGTGATGCCATTAGACAAAAAATAAATGACAGACATCATCAAATATCAATTGCTGAAAAAACATTACAACTACTCGATCCGGTTAATATTTTAAAGCGGGGTTACAGTATTACCTATTGCGATGGGGAAATAATTAAAGATTCAAAAAAACTGCAAAAAGGAAAGACCATCTTTACAAAATACGCTCAGGGCGAAAGTGAAAGTGAAGTTTCAAAAATTAAGTAAAATGCCAAACCAAACGTATTTAATTACGTATTATATCAAATAATTGCTAAAAAATCACAAACAAAAATATGCCTCATAAAGTTTATAGTTTGATAATAGCTGTGCTTTTTAGCCTGAACGCTCAAATAACCCAGGGCCAAAAGCATGTTATTGATTCTATTGAGGCAGAATTACCCATGCTGAATGATAGTCTTAAGGTTCGAATGCATATTGAACTTTCGAAACTCTACTATGGTTCTTCTGTAATTTTAAGTATGCAACATGCTAAAAATGCATATGATTTAAGTAAAAAAAATAATTTCATCTGGGGGATTGCTGATGCAGAGAATTGGATGGGAAATGTTTATGCCATGCTCACAGATTACAATAATGCAATGGATTATTATCTCAAATCTCTTGCAAAAAGAGAACTATTAGGAGATCAAATTGGTATTGCATCTTCTTACAACAACATTGCCATATTATATTCTGAATACTCTAATTACGAAAAGTCCATTGAGTATCTTTTTAAAGCATATCAAATCAGTGAAGCAAATATGGACGAAGGAGGTATGGGCATTAATATGAATAATCTTTCGGTAATGTATATGGAGATTGAAGATTATGAGAATGCCCTCAAGTATGGAATGGAGGCGCTTAGAATCAATGAAAAACTTAATATTACAGAAGGCATTGCTAACATAAGTAACAATTTAGGTGATTTATATAAATTTACGAATCAATATGAAAAGGCTAAGAAATATCAGGAAAAAGCATTAAAGATCTACCAGGAAATAGATAAACTGGAAGGAATAATTATTGCAAAAACCAGCATTGCTGAGATACTCATATTAGAGAATAAATTGTCACAGGCAGAGTTGTTACTGAATGAAGTCCTTCACCTTGCCAATGAATTGGGTGCAAAAAACCTGATCTCACTCATCCACAAAGATCTTGCACAATTGTATGAGTTGAAGCACAAATATGACAAGGCCCTTTTTCACTTTAAGGTATTTCATCAACTTCAGGATAGTATTTTCCAACTAAACAAAGCCAATGTAATATTTGAAAAGCAGGTGATTTTTGAAACTGAGAATCAACTAGCAGAAATTGAATTGCTGGAAAAAGACAAGTCACTGCAAAAAATAGAAATCAGCAAACAAAAATATATAGGTATTTTCATCATTATAATCTCAGGAATTTCATTTTCATTAATTATCTTATCAAGCCTGTTTGTACAGTATCGTGACAAAAATTCAACTTTAATTCAGGCTAAGAATATTGAATTATATTACTCAAATAAACAAATTGAAGAGTCCAAAACAGAACTTTTAACACTTAATAATGCTAAAGACAAGTTCTTCTCAATTATTGCTCATGATCTCATCAATCCTTTCAACTCATTTATAGGTCTTTCTGAAATTCTATATTCAAACATAAATACACTATCAGATTCTGATATTAAAAAATATTCATCCTGGATTCATGCTTCTGCAAAAAACCTTTTCCATCTGGTGCAAAACCTGCTATATTGGTCAAGAAGCCAGATAGGAAAACTCAACAACAGTCCAAAATACCTGAACTTACACGATTTAGTTCAGGAGCATACCGCCTTATTGGAACCTCAAGCACGAAATAAGGATATTACTATAACTACAAGTATTAATAAACACACCAAAGTATATGTAGACCCTGATATCCTTTCAGGCATTTTAAGAAATTTGATTGGAAATGCTATTAAATTCACTCATCCGGGGGGGCAGATATCACTGGAAGTGGTTGAAATCGGGACTCTTTTGGAATTTTCCATAAAGGATTCAGGAGTTGGCATAAAAGATAAAGATCTAAAGAAACTTTTTTCCCTGAAAGAACACTATACCTCCAGAGGCACCAGCAATGAAGAAGGAACTGGCCTGGGATTAATATTATGCAAAGAGTTTGCTGAAAAAATTGGAGGGACTTTAAATATTAAAAGTCAGGAAGGAAAAGGGAGCATCTTTTCATTCACAATTCCAACAATTCCGATGCCTGTTTAATTTTTTTTTATTCTATGAAATTGAAAATAAAATATCTGTTGATAACTGGAATAATATTTTTGCATGCATTCCATATAAATGGATATTCTGTACAGGCAGATAGTCTCATAAAGCTACTTAGTTCGGCAAATGACTCCTTGAAAATTGTATTGCTTTCACAACTGACAGAAGAATATAAATCATCTTCTTTGGAAAAATGTCTTGAATATGAGAATCAATCATTATTTATTGCTCAGTTGGCGAAAAGACACGACTGGATGGCAAAAGCTCATTTGAGGATTGGGGAAATTTATTATAATACAGAAATGTATCCGGAGGCGATTGATGAATATGTTAAGGCAAAGATGCTGGCGGAACAAATCAATGACTCTACCCTGATTGGGAATATCTGCCATGAACTAGGCAAATCTTACCTTAATAATGAACAAACTCAAAAAGGCTTATCAAGTTTCAGGAAAGCTCATCAATTAGCAAAGTTAAGGAAAGATACTTTAACCCAGATTCTAAGTATTATAAGTATTGCTGAATTATTCCTTTCCCAGGATAACAATGAAGAAGCGCTAATTTATCTAAATCAATGTATTCCATACTTTCAAAATACAAGAAACAATAAGTATTATGTTAAAGTCCTTTTGTACATTACTGAAATAAAAATTAAAGAAAAAGATTTTTTAGCTGCCAGACAATATCTTACTCAAGCCTCTGTACTGGCAGCGGATGCTGGCTTGAACTACGAGACTGCTAATATTCTATATTACCTGGGATTTAACTTTTTTCGTGAGGGAAATATTAAGCTTAGCATGCAGCACTTTAACCAGGGATTAGAACAGGCAAATAAATACGGTTTTACCGATCTTATTATAAGAATAGAACAAGAATTATCCATACTTCTTGAAAATAAAGGAAGTTTTGCCCAGGCTCTTTCCCACCAAAAACATGTTTACCAATTAAAAGATTCTTTGCGGGTTTCTCTCAGGGATCAAAAAATGTCTTTTCTGGACATGAAATATGATTCTGAAAAGAAAGAAAAGGACCTTGAATTATTAAAAAGGGAAGACGCAATTCAAAGTGCCTCATTGAATAAGCAGAAACGATTACGATTTTATTTCTTGTTCATTTGCTTAATTCTAATAGTGGGTGCAGGTTTTAGTATCAGGGCAAATTTCATCAAACAAAGAATGGCAAGTACTCTCAATCAGAAAAAGAAACTTCTTGAAAAAACCCAGGAAGATTTGTTGAAAACCGAACAAAACTTGCAAAATCTGAATCAGACCAAAAATAAGCTTTTTTCTATATTGGCTCATGACCTGATCAATCCATTTAATGCTCTTTTAGGATTCGCCTCCCTACTGGAGGATGAATCTAATCATCTGAATAAAAGCGAAATAAAAGAATATAGTAGTGTAATTTACCAGACCGCCAATAATCTTCATTCATTGCTTGAGAATCTTTTACAATGGAGTCAAAGTCAGACAGGTAAGATAATTACACGAAAAGAGATGATAAACATTTCAGAACTTGTCATGTCAGTTGAAAATCTACTTCAGGTAATGGCCAGCAAAAAAGGCATCTCAATTCATTCAAGCCTGGATAAGAACTGTTTTGCCTTCGCAGATCAAGATTTGATATCATCAGCTGTTAGAAATCTGGTACAAAATGCAATTAAGTTTTCCTCTTCCGGAAGCAAAATTAAGCTGAGTGTTTCCTGTATAAAAGACAAAGTTATTATTACCGTTGCTGATGAAGGAGTTGGAATTAAGAAATTAGATCAGGAAAAACTGTTTCGTTCAGATAACCATATAAGTACCCGTGGAACTTCAAATGAGACCGGTGCAGGTCTGGGCCTGATAATTACGAAAGAATTTGTCCTGCTAAATGAAGGAAGCATTGATTTGCAGAGCAATCATGGAAAAGGAAGTACCTTTACCATCACATTACCGGTAAGGGATAAATCAATTTAATACTCTTATGGCAAAAAAAGAATTGAAATATGGCGAGGCCATGCAAGAAATGGAAGAAATCCTTAGCAGGATTGAAAATGAAGAATTGGATGTAGATGAGCTTTCTACTACTGTAAAAAGAGTTTCATTCCTGGTTAAGTTTTGTCGTGACAAACTTTATAAAACTGAAGCTGAAGTTGAAAAGATCCTTAAAGAAATGGAAGGACAGAGTAATGATTAATGTCTAATGATTAATGATTAATGCATCATAGATGTTCTTCGACTTTTGACCATTCGATTTGGTTACCTGTTTGGCTTTGTTAGATATTTGTGATTCCTGCTGGCAGGGAATTGTCAACTTCCTCCTTTCCAATATCCCATTTGTGTATTCGTCTTTCATTGAAGCATTCGTGGCCTCCTGTTTTCCGAGCAAATCTCAATGCAATAGCCTTAACTGACACATAAACAGCCTTTTAATGCAAAATAGTATTGCTTTTTGGGTGTCTCGCCAAAACAAAAAAGTAGCCCTGTTTCATG
>DAOWNN010000088.1 GCA_030642585.1 Bacteroidota bacterium
CTACAATACTTCAACCCCTGCCTGCTGCGCCTTCGCGTAGCCGCTTCGGCAGAGCAAGGCCGGCAGGCAAGACTACGTGGTTGTTTACCAGGTCTTAACAATAATATTAGCACCTGAAATTTAAATAATTTTGTAAATTATTATCAAATTACAAAATTATTTAAATTTCACTTTGTAGTACAATTGAACTTCCCCAGGCTGAAGCCTGGGGTTATTGATTATCTGGATGTTATGGGAAACTGTGATTTTTCTTACATCGAACTCACCTTATTGTATAGTTACAAATAACAAAAACAGGAACCAATATGAAAAATATCATCACCTTTCTTACTCTAATTATTTTGATATTTCCTTCAGGTGCACAGGAATTATCAGAACCACAATTTAGCATTGAGAACTATCAAACATTTGCATTTATTGGTTTTGAGGGATACCTAAAAGAAAATCCTGATGTCAGAACTAATGCCGGGATAATTGAAGCAGCTATTATTCGGGAACTAAAATTGAAAGGGATTCTTTTATCAGATAAACCAGAATTGATTCTGAATATTGCTGTAAGTGTAGAAGATAAGATACAAACCAGGGAAACTACAGTAAGGGATATGCATTATATGGGCCAGAGAAATTATCATTGGGAGGTGGAAGAAGTACCGGTTGGAACATACAGGGAAGGTACCCTGATTATTGATTTTATTGATGCCTCGGCAAATGAACTTGTGCATCAACTGGAAATAATGGAAGTTATTACGAAGAATGATAAGAAAATGGAAAAAAGAATTAACAGGCAAATTTCCAAGGCATTTTCCAGGCTTAAATAATTCTTAAACTAATTTCTTATACATTTCAGGTAGTTTACGGAGCATCGCCATTTCCCTCCATTTTTTAGATGCTAATATCGCCGGGGTTCCAAAATATGTTTGATTCCCCTCCAGGGATTTATCTACAGCTGATACAGCAAGTACCACGGCACCTTTATGGATCACAATGTCTTTGTTTATTACTACCTGTCCCCATAGTATCACGTCATCTTCAATTCTTGTAACTCCGGCAATAAGTACAGCTGAAGCAAACAGGCATCTTTTTCCAATATATGTGTCATGGCCAACCTGTATATGATTGTCCAGTTTGGTATATTCATCAATAATAGTATCACCTGAAACGCCTTTGTCTATGGTACAAAGTGCTCCTATTTCAACATTATCTTTAATAATTACTCTTCCACAGGATTCAAATTTCCTGGTTTCATTCTTTCTCTTCTGGAAGTAAAAGCCATCTGCCCCTATCACTGTTCCTGAATGGATAATAACATTATTTCCAATTTTGCAGTGGTCATAAATGCTGACATTTGCATGGATCAGGCAGTTTTTACCAATAACAACATTTTCTCCAATGAAAACTCCGGGTTGAATGATAGTTCCTTTTCCGATAACAGCTGTTTCGCTAATCATTTTATTAGCCTTTTTAAAAGGCCGGAATTTCTTCACCAAAGTCATATAGGCCGCAAAGGGATCATCAGAATAGATCAGAGCCTTCCCTTTGGGGGGATCCGTTTTTTTATTGATAATGATGGTAGTGGCTTTAGAATTCAGGGCTTTTTCATAATACTTCTCATGATCCACAAAGGTCAGATCTCCGGGTTCTACCATATGTATCTCATTTAATCCATTAACAATGTGTTCAGGATTGCCTTGAAAATTTGATTTAATTAGGGATGCAATATTTTTTAAATATTCAGGACTTTCGAATTTCATAATGTAATTATTAGGACTGGATGAAGTTTTTTCTAAAATTAGTTATTTTTCTTAAGCTCAATCTTTCTTAATTTTTCTCTTCCCTTGGTGGTTGGAAATAGGCTGCTTATTATTTGAATTCTATTCCCATATTAAGATTATGTTAATAATTTATATTTCTGTAAAATCGTATCTTTGGTTAGAGAATATCTTAATAACTTTGTTAAGTAATATCAGGACAATGGATAGAAAAAAGATAGCGGTGATCGCTCATGATGGGAAAAAAGCAGAAATGGTTGAATTTCTGAATAAAAATAAGCAACTACTAAAGGATTTTAGCCTGTTGGCTACAGGAACTACAGGGAAGCATGTCCAGGCAGCAGGATTTCCGGTAAAAAGATACAATAGTGGCCCTTTGGGAGGGGATGCCCAGATTGCAGGATTGGTTTCAGAAGGAAAAATAAGTATGGTGTTTTTCTTCAGAGATCCATTAGGGAAGCATCCTCATGAGCCGGATGTACAAATGTTGATGAGATTGTGTGATGTACATAATGTACCACTTGCAACAAATCCCGCTACTGCAGACCTGCTGATCAGTAATTTGTCAAGTAACATTTAGTTTAATACAAATAAGAAGAGATAGTTTAAAACCAGTAGGCTGGGGTTAAGCAAAACATGTACTTGCCGGACTTTAGTCCATAATGTTTTATGATTACTCCGATTTTTGATGTTTCAGGATATTATCGGGGTATCTCTTGAAATACAACTAATTATATCTTGTTGTTAAACAGGTAATTATACTATTAATGAATCTCCCAAGCTAGTTATGATAATTTTCAAAATAGTTGTGGAAAACCAGAGATGGTTGCAGTAGGGAAACAGATTATGCTCAATGCTTTGAATATAGCACTTTCCTTTTTTTATTCTTTATCTTCTCCAGTTCATGGTCCAGTTTCTCACTTTCATCACTCAACTTCTTCAGTTCTCTCCTGGCTTCCATCATGTCATGGAAAGGATTAAGAAATTTAAGCATTTTCTTTCCCATCTCCCCCAACTTCATAATAAACCGTTATCAATCACAAGGTTAACAAACTTTTGCTTTATTTCCAAATACATGTATAACTTACAAAGATACCATCTGTTTATACCCAATTGACAATTTAGTCAAACTTTTTGATATTTCTAAGCAGGAAACTAGTATTTCAATTGTAACAGAGCCTTTTGAATTAAGGAGTATCTTAGCCCGGTAATTATTTATGGCGCCTGGGTAGGGGGATGGTAACTTAAGATAAATTACTGAATGATAGACGAATATATGGCTTCCTGAATAGATGTCCGAATATTCATATCATATAGTTTAGAATTTTCTCTTGTGGGATAAACCCTGTTTGATAGAAAGATGTACAAAATATTATCTTCCGGGTCCACCCATGTAAATGTACCGGTATATCCTGAATGACCAAAACTGGCGGGACTTGCACTTTTAGCCGGATAAATCTCGTTTTCCTGGAGTTCCGGGTTTTTTATTGAGGGTTTGTCAAAGCCTAAACCACGTCTGTTCTCATTTTCAGGGTATTGGTAGCTTGAAAACTCTTTTAATGTTTTCTGGCTGATGTATTGATCCCCTCCGTAATATCCCATGTTTAAATACATCTGCATCAGTTTTGCCAGGTCTATAGCTTTACCAAACAAACCGGCATTTCCTGAAATACCACCCATCATAGCTGCGCCTTCATCATGTACATAACCCTGTATCTGCTTCATTCTGAAAAAGGTGTCATTCTCTGTGGGAACAATTTGTACCAGAGGAAAGTGGAGGTACGCATTAAAGGTGAGGCTGTAAGCCCCCAGCGGTCTGTAAATCTCTGTTTTTAAATAAGTTTCATAGTCTTGTTGGGTAAGGTTTTCTATGATCCTGGGGTAGAGATAGAAGCTGAGCCCGGAATAAAGATATTTTTTCTCATCCGAAACAGGAGATTTCTTAATTGCTTTATAAATTTTTTTCCGGTAGTTTTCATGCAAATAAAGGTCTGTAATGACCGGTTCGTTGTATTTTGCTGAAGAATCTGTTTTAAAGGTATGAGCCTTATATTTACCATTTCTCCTTATTGTATTTTTCCAGTAGGGTATCCAGGCTTTCATTCCTGATTGATGAGCAAGAACTTCCCGAAGTTTTAGATCTGCTTTATTTGAATGGCGTAAATCGGGCCAATATAAACTAAATTTCTCATCAAGATTAATTTTCCCTTCATCCACCAGTTTCATCAGGGCTGGCAAGGGACCTGTAATTTTTGTTACTGATGCGAAATCATAGATATCGTTTTCACAAACTTTATTCCTGTTCTCGTAGGTATGATATCCGTATGTTTCATGAAAGACCACAGAGCCATCTTTTGCAATGAGAACCTGGCAGCCAGGATAAGCTCCTGACTCTATTCCTGCAAGGGCAATGGAATCAATTTTTTCATGTAATATTTGAGAATCCAGTCCAACTTCTTCAGGCAAAGCAAAACCCAGCCTGGAGATACCTGTTGTTTGCAGTCCATCACCAACTTTAAAGTAAGAATTCACACTTACAGGCAAATTCCCTTTGGCTCCGAAGGCGCCGAAAATTAACTGTGCGGCCATTTCATGCACCAGTGCATTATCCTGGTATGCTATGATCAGGCCTTCAGCATTCTCTATTCCGGGCAATTTGTTGAGTGCAAAAGGGTTTCCGAATACACTGATAATAGTTTTTCCTGATGCAATTATCTCCTGAATACCTTTTTCAAGTTTTGTACTAACTCCAAAGTTCTTATAAGGCCTTTGGTCCAGGTTTGTAATTCCGGCTATAATCAGGTTATATCCCATTATTTTTTCCAGGATTACAGATAAGTCTTCGTTTTCCGGATTCCAGGAGAAATGATCAATTTTTGTATACTGATCCAGAATATCCTGAAAATGGATATTAATACCAGAGCCAATGGCCAGACTTGCAATCTTGTGATCTTCCAGTTTTCGAATCGGGATAATTCCATTATTGTTTCTTAAAAGAGTAATGGATTCCCTTACCAGCTTCCTGTTCAATACCTGGGCATTCTTTGAGTTCAGATCTTCAAGCAAACCTTCTATTTGGATATCCTTTTGTTTATAGGCTCCGGTCCATACTTTAGCTGCCAATACCTTTCTGCATCGGTATTCTATCTCTTCCATTGAGATCTTTCCCTGGCTTATTGCTTTCTTGATCTCTTCAATTGCTCCTGGAACATTTTCTGAATTAAGCAAAATATCATTTCCGGCAATAAGGGCCATAGTATCTACCACTCCTGGCGGGAAATAATCAGATACACCTTTTTCAATTGCTTTTTTGAAAGGATAAAGCTCCAGGTTGTCGAGTTGTGCCGGGTCATTTGGCAATACAGCTAAAGTATCGTGAAAATCTATATTGGTGTCTCCATGGCCCGGAAAATGCCTGGCACACGCAATAACATTATTGCTTTGCATGCCTTGTATAAACTCTGCCATCTTGAACTTATCCATTCCAAAAGATCTGTAATTGATAATGGGCTTGTCCGGGTTGTTATTTATATCAAGAACCGGTGCCAGGCTTAAATGTACGCCCAGGCTTTTAAGTTCCCTGCCTATTTCTTTGCCGGTTTCATAAATAAGTTCATTTCGGGTAATTGCCCCCATGGCAATAGGATAAGGAAAGCTAATTGTCTTTTTCAAATTCCTTCCCAGCCCCCAGTTTGCATCAAAGGCAATCATTAGTGGCACTTGAGATTGAGATTGGTAGAAGTTAGTAAGACTGGCTTGTTTTTCCGGATCTCCCTGGGAAAAAACAAGTCCGCCGATCTTATATTTTCTTACCAGGTCAATTATATGGGTTTCATGTGAAATATCACGATTGGAATAGGCATCCACAAAGATAAGTTGCGCAATTTGCTCTTCAAGACTCAGGCTTTTAATTATAGAATCCACCCATTCATGATTAGTATCCAGAATAAAAACTGAATCAACAGAATCGTTTTGAGCCTGGATATGTACTGCAAATGAAATGTAGATTGCGAATACTAATAGCTTGATCAATAGGAATTTAAAGACAGAATTCTGTTTTGTCATTTTTTATGAAATTCTTTCAGCACTTTTCTGACAGATCCATGCAATAGAAGCAGCCTTTTTGATTCTTCCGGGTTCAATCCTGTTTCCTCCATAATCATCCGTGTTCCTCTTTCGATTAACTTCTGATTTGTCAGCTGCATATCTACCATTTTGTTACCTTTTACCCGTCCCAACTGAATCATGGAACTTGTAGTGATCATGTTTAGCACAAGCTTCTGTGCTGTTCCTGATTTCATTCTTGTACTTCCTGTAACAAATTCAGGTCCAACAACAATTACCAATGGATAATCCACATTTTCTGCCAGTTCAGTATTAGGATTATTGGTAATACAAGCCGTAAGCAAGCCATTTTCCCTGGCTTTTCTTACGCCACCAATAACATAAGGAGTTCTGCCTGAAGCAGCAATACCAACCACAATATCATTTGGGCCGGGCTTATATTCAGCCATATCTTCCCAGGCCTGGTTAAAATCATCTTCGGCCGACTCAACGGCTTTCCTGATTGCAGAATCTCCACCGGCAATCAAACCTATAACAAGATCGTAAGGAGCCCCAAAGGTTGGGGGAATTTCTGAAGCATCCAGAATACCTAATCTCCCACTGGTTCCTGCACCCAGGTAAAACAATTTTCCTCCTGCTTTCATATTTCCCACAATCCTGTGGATCAGTTTTTCAATTTTTGGAATTTCACTTTTTATAACCATAGGAACTGAGAGGTCCTCTTTATTTATGCTCTCGAGTAATTCCTTAACAGACATTTTCTCAAGATCATTATACCTCGATGGACCTTCAGTAATATTATGTTTTGTGGTCATATGATTCTGCTAATTGAGGGAGGGATATATAAACTTAATAAGCTGCAAAAGTAGTAAATTTTGAACATCCTTAGTGCAATAATTCAGGAATAGAGTAAGATAATTTTTACTTATCTTTATTTTTTATTCACTATTATCCAGTAAATAAAGCTTTATTGAGGAATTTGTTTTTGTTAGTTTAAATCCATCTAAAGATCTAAGACTTAAGTAAAGGGCTAAAGCCTAATTTACACGAGGTATTATTAAGCCCAGGCTTAAGTCTGGGCTTACAGAATTCTTACTATCAACGGGATTTAACCCATATTTTGTTTCGCAGGACACTAGTGATTTATTTTAAAGTTTTTGTTCAAAGATATTAATAGAATAAAATTTGTATAAATGAAAGAATCCCAGCGCCTCGTTTCTCTCGATGCTTTCAGGGGGCTCACTATTCTGTTGATGATTGTAGTGAATACGCCAGGAAGCTGGAAATATGTGTATTCCCCTTTTCGACATTCAGAATGGCATGGCTGTACTCCCACAGATCTTGTATTTCCTTTTTTCCTTTTTATTGTTGGAGTGGCCATGTATTACTCCTTTAAGAAGCATGAACATAAGCTCACATTTCCGGCATTTAAGAAAATTCTCAAAAGAACTTTCCTGATATTTATTATTGGTTTGTTCCTTAATGCTTTTCCGCGCTTTGATTTTGAGCATTTGCGAATTATGGGAGTCTTGCAAAGAATTGCACTTGCCTATGGCCTGGGTGCAATTTTGGTTTTGTTACTTCCCGGATGGGGTCGCTGGGCTGTAG
This sequence comes from Bacteroidota bacterium, assembly GCA_030642585.1. Lineage (GTDB taxonomy): Bacteria > Bacteroidota > Bacteroidia > Bacteroidales > VadinHA17 > JAYEGO01. The sequence continues at coordinate 7,443 of DAOWNN010000088.1, forward strand.
CAATTGCTGTCCTTTTTGGATACTGGATTCTTTTGTGGGCCTTGGGGGGAGATGATCCGTATGGACTGGAAACCAATATTGTAAAGAGAATTGATCTGTTTGTTTTTGGGGCCAATCATGTATACAAGGGCTTCGGTATTCCTTTTGACCCTGAAGGTCTTTTAAGTGGTTTAACCGCCATGGTAAATGTTATTCTTGGATTTCAGGTGGGAGAAATGATTGCCCGGGCAGGAAATACTAAAAAAATACCCCTGAAATTAATTATGGTTGGTGTATCAGGAATTATTCTGGGATTATTCTGGAACAACTATTTCCCCATTAACAAGCCCATTTGGACCAGTTCATATGTGCTTTATACTGTCGGAATTGCTTCTATATTACTTGCCTTTTTTGTCTGGCTTATAGATTTGCAAGGATTCAAGAAATGGGCTCATCCTTTGTTAGTTTACGGCATGAACCCGCTTTTTATTTATGTCCTTTCGGGTATATGGGCTAAAGTAATTATTTATTTGATACATGTATCTCCGGGGGGTGTGGAGATGAATGGATATACCTGGTTGTACCAAAAGATTTTTGTTCCTATCGGGGGCAATATGTTTGGATCTTTTCTGTTTGCAGTATTTCATGGTATTTTATTCTGGTTCATAGGCTGGCTGCTTTATCGCAGAAAAGTATTTATAAAAATATAAGACCCGGGTATC
>DAOWNN010000027.1 GCA_030642585.1 Bacteroidota bacterium
AGCCAAAACCAGCACCAGGCTTCCTGCCTGGCCGGCAGGCATGGCAGCCTGGTGTTTAGTGATGAAAAAACGAAACACATTAGTCAGCTTTTAGCTGACTTTACATTAAAAAACAGAGTACTCATCATAAACGTAAAACTTTTATGGAAGAGTATAATGAGCAGGGAATATGGTTTTAATGATTAAAGTGCGCTAAAGCGCACTAAAGACATGGTGGTGTTGTGCACATTAGCCACCGGGCTGAAGCCCGGTGCTGTTTTTGATCCGGCTTACAATCAGGTTGTATTGCCTGCAGACAGTAAGCCCGGTGCTGTTTTTGTACACATTAACATCTGAATGAAACCGGTGCTACTTATCTGGTATTCGGGTTTACCTTTTTATTCTTGTTGGACCAGCTTTTACAACTTCGTCAGGCACACCATCTGCAAAAAGCTTAAAGTTTTCAATATACCTTGAAGCCAAAGCATCATATTTTTTCCAGTATTCATCTTTATTACCCCAGGCACTCGATGGTTCAAATACATCTTCCGGAACATTGGGACAGTTTTTTGGTACTTCAAAACCAAATAACTCATCTTTCCTGTATTCCACCTTATCAAGTTTTCCCTCCAGGGCTGCATTCAACATGTTACGGGTATGACGAATACTTATCCTCTTCCCTATTCCAAATTTCCCACCAACCCATCCGGTATTTACAAGCCAAACCCTGGCTCCTGATTTTTCAGCCTTTTTTCTCAATAAATTAGCATAATAAAAAGGATGATGAACCATAAAGGGAGCACCAAAACAAGCACTGAAGGTAATCTCAGGTTCAATTCCCAGGCCCAATTCCGTACCGGCAATTTTTGAGGTATACCCACTAATAAAATGATATATAGCCTGGTTCAAATCCAGTCGGGCAATAGGAGGTAATACCCCTTGTGCATCTGCTGTAAGGAAAATTATATTCTTTGGATGAGCATCGACCATTTTATCAGGAATGGCATTCGGAATAAAATCCAGTGGATAGCTGGCACGGGTGTTTTCAGTCAGGCGCTCATCATCCAGGTCAATCTTCCGGGTAGTCATATCAAAAATCACATTCTCCAGGATGGTGCCATACCTCCGGGTACAATCATAAATTTCGGGTTCATGTTCTGCAGAAAGTCTAATTACCTTAGCGTAACATCCGGCCTCAAAATTAAATACGCCATAATCACTCCATCCATGCTCGTCATCTCCAATCAGGCTCCTTGTTGGGTCGGCAGAAAGAGTAGTTTTGCCAGTCCCGCTGAGTCCAAAAAACAGGGCCACATCTTTTTTCTTCCCTACATTTGCTGAACAATGCATTGCCATCACATCCTGTAAGGGTTTTAGGAAATTCATTATGGTAAAAGCTGTTTTCTTTACCTCTCCGGCATAACTTGAATTTGCAATTACTGCGATCTTTTTTGAGAAGTCAACAATGATTCCTGTACTGCTCAATGTTCCATCAACCCTCGGATCCAGCTTAAAAGAAGGAGAAGATATAAGAGTAAATTCAGGAACAAATTGTCTTAATTCATCACGATTATTTATGGTATGGAACATATTCCGCACAAATAAGCTTTGCCAGGCCTTATCGGTGATTATCCTGAAAGGCACATGGTACCTTGGATCTGCCCCAGCATAAACATCCTGCACAAAAAGCTCTTCTCCTTGAAAAAAAGCTTGCAATCTGGCAAGTACTCCATTAAATTTATCAGGGCTCATGGGCCGATTATATTCCCCCCAATCAATTTGTTCTTCAGTAGATGGTTCCCGCACAAAGTACTTATCATTTGCAGCGCGAGCTGTCCATTTTCCAGTATTTACAAGGAAGGGTCCTCCCTCAACCATTTTTCCCTCACCTCTGAAAACGGCTTCCTCATAAAGAGCAGAGCTGGGAAGGTTCCAAAAAACTTTGTCAAGATGTTCTAATCCATGATTAGAAAGGCCATAATCACTGGCCAAATCTCCGGCATGCTTCATGGCCGGAGTATCGAATTTTAAATATTTTGTCATAGCCAGTCCCTCGTTAATTTACGTTCACCAATATATAATTCATTCGGGGAGTTTGGATCCAGAGCCCACTTAATTCGTTCCAGGCCCTGAGTAATTCCTTTAATTCCGCCACAATAAGATAAGCGCAGATAGCCATCCTTTCCAAACTCAACTCCAGGCATTGTTAAAACTCTGACTTTATCCAGTAAGAATTTTGATAACCTGGCCGAATCCTTATCATAAGCAGAAAAATCAACATACACATAGAAAGTCCCATCAGGCTTCGTAAACTTCAGGCCATCAAATGCCTTAAGACGGGCAAGCATTACATTCCGGTTGTTTTCAAGAGTAAGTCTCAAACTTTCTACCCCTGTCTGAACTCCATTCATAGCACCTATAGCAGCCTTTTGAAGTAAAACTGCAGGTCCTGCCGTCTGGTGCCCCTGAATATTCGACATCACAGAAATCAGTTTCTTACTTGCCACTGCCCAGCCAATCCTGAAACCTGTCATTCCATATTGCTTGGATACGCCATTTATAACAATCAATTTTGAATTCTCATCCAGGATTTTTGCATATTTATAGCAATTAACAGGTCTCTTACCGTCAAATAACAAACGGGAATAAATATCATCCATAATGAGGTAAAGACCCTCTTTCTCACAAAACTCCACCATCTCTTTAATGAAATCTTCTGTATACAATACCCCGGTAGGATTATTCGGAGAATTTAAGATAATGGCTTTTGTATAGGATGTTACATTTTCAATGATATCCTGCATTCTTGGATGAAAAGAACCATCTTCCGGATGTACAGGAACAGGAACTGCTCCACATAATTTCACCATTTCAGGGTAACTTACCCAATAGGGAGCAGGAAAAATCACTTCATCCTGGGGATCAAGAATGGTTTGCAAAGCAACCATAATTGATTGCTTGGCACCACTTGATGCAATCACATTTTCAGGCTCAACTTTACGGTCATAATACTCTTGTGTGTAGCGGATTATTGCCTGTTTCATCTCAACAGTGCCATCCACAGGTGTATATCTGATTTCACCTGAATTTAACAAGCCGGTAAAACTGATGATGGCATCTATGGGTGTTTTGCTCTGTGGTTCGCCACCTCCTAAATGGATTATAGGCTCTCCCTTAGCTCTCAGAATGGCAGCCTTCTCGTTCAGCAAGAGCGTGGCTGATACTGCTATCGACCTTCCAATAATACTAATACTCATTTTCGAAAAGCTTTGGTTAATAATATTAAATGTCCTTTCTATAAATCAGTCAAAGTTGCCAAATTTTCAAGGACATACAAAACTTGTAAAAAAAGTAATGATAATGTAATATTTATTAATATTGTACAACATGTTTTCATGGAAAAAACGCTAAATTTGATGCTATGGAAGTACTGGAAATTTTAAAATACACATTACCTGCACTAATCGTTTTTCTAACTTCTGTTTTTGTGCTGAGAGAAATGATCAAAAGAGACCAGGCAAAGAATAAATTTGAGGTTTTGATGCAAAATCAAAAAACAATAACTCCAATACGGCTACAGGCTTATGAAAGGCTTGTTTTATTTCTGGAACGAATTACTCCTGACTCCCTGATTCTGAGAGCCAACAAACCGGAAATGAATGCCAGGCAGTTGCACCATGCCATTTTACAGGCAATCAGGACTGAATATGAACACAATATGTCTCAACAGGTTTATATTACTCCCAGAGCCTGGGAAATTGTAAAAAATGCCCGTTCCGGGGTGTCAAAACTTATAAATACATCTTTTGATGCAGTGAAACCCGATGACCCGGCAATTAAACTTAGTAAACTTATTCTTGAAAGATCAATGCAGGTTGAAAAACACCCTACTCAGGTGGCTATTGATTTTTTGAAGTCCGAAATCGGTGAGATAATCTGAGGAGAGATTCAGTAATAGAATAATTGCCTGTTTAACAACAAAATATAATTAGTCATAATTATAGAAATACCCCGACAATGTACTGAAACATCACTAATCGGAGTAATAATAAAACATTATGGACTAAAGTCCAGCATACATGTATTTTGCTTAACCCCAGCCTTAAGGCTGGGGTTAGTTAACGATCATATAGATAGGGCTTTAGCCCAAGGCTTAATTTTTTCAGATAAAAAAATGCAAAACCCCTTATATTTTCACTCTACTCCTGAAATTCCCTTCAGATGCTATTATATATTATTTAGCCCCGCCCTAAAGGACGGGCTTATTGATTATCATCAGTTTAAGCAAAGCCTTATATCGAACTCACGTTAAATAGTATCAATACTTCTCTTAACAAACTTTGCCAGGTTTTCTCCTTTTAGCATATTGTTTGATAGAAGTGCCAGATCAATCAACTGACAAACCATGGTATTTTCTTTCCCTGATTTCTCAAGCATTTCTTTGCTTTTCATTTCAATCTTATCGATTTTTTTCTGAACATCCGATAACTTATCCTTCTCTTCCTGCTTGATTTCTTCCTCTTTTTTCCCCTCCTTAGCTTTTTCCAGCTCAGTTTTATGCCCTTCCAATGACTCCAGTTTCTCTTTATGAGATTTTAGTTCTTTTGACATTGCTTTTTCTGAATCTGCAAGTAGTTTGTTTATCAGTGGATGGTTTGCATTTACCACCAGATTAAAACTATCAGGTAAACTCCCATAAAAATCCATACCTCCGCCCAGGGCAGACATATCTTTCATTCTCCGGCTGAACTCAGATTGAGTGATTAACAGAGGCCTTTCTGACTCACTCAAATTTTCAAAGACTACATCAAAACCCTCCTTATTTACCAGTGCTCCCTTAAACAAACCACTAAGAATGTTTTGTTGTTCACCGGTAAATGCAGCTTCTGCGGCATCCTCTTTTTGAATCAACTTATCAACTATATCGGCATCAACCCTGACAAAACGGGAATTAGTGAATTTTTGCTCAAGATGACTTATTAAATGTGTATCAAGATGGCCATCCATCAGCAATACATCATATCCTTTTAGTTTTGCTGCCTCAATATAAGCATGTTGCTCATCTTGATTGTTGGCATACAGGTAAATTAAAGATTTGTTTTTATCTGTTTGATTCTCCTTAATTAAGTTTTGATATTCATCGAAAGTGAAAAACTGGCCATCTGTATTTTTCAGAAATGCAAATTTAGCAGCTCTCTCATAAAATTTCTCATCAGAAATCATTCCATATACAATGAACAATTTCAAATCGTCCCATTTTTTCTCAAACTCTTTTCTGTCTTTCTTAAATATATCATTTAAGCGATCGGCAACTTTTTTGTTTATGTGACTCGATATTTTTTTCACATTTCCATCACTCTGCAGAAAGCTTCTTGACACATTTAAAGGAATATCGGGGGAATCCAAAACCCCATGCAATAAGGTAAGAAACTCAGGAACTATCCCTTCCACGGAATCTGTAACAAAAACCTGATTGCTATAGAGCCGAATCTTATTCTTCTGTACCTCAACCTGGTTCTTAAGCCTCGGGAAATATAAAATTCCGGTCAAATTAAAAGGATAATCTACATTCAAATGTATATAAAACAAGGGCTCTTCCTGCATAGGATACAAATCACGATAGAATTCTTTATAATCCTCATCTTTTAAATCAGAAGGTTTTTTTGTCCATGCAGGTGTGGTGATATTGATAATATTATCTTTTTTGGTCACAACCTCTTTCCCGTCTTTCCAGTCTTTTTCTTTACCAAAGGCAATTGGAATCGGTAGGTATCTGCTATATTTCCGTAACAACTCATTGATCTTATTTTCTTCAAGAAAATCTTTTGATTCGCTATCAATATATAGAATTACATCCGTCCCAACATCCTTTTTTGGTTTCTCATCCAATTCAAATTCCGGACTTCCATCACAACTCCAGAGAACAGCTTTTGTGTTGGGCTTATAAGATTGTGTATGGATCTCCACCTTTTTTGACACCATAAAAGCTGAATAAAATCCAAGTCCAAAATGGCCAATAATTGCATTTGCCTTATCCTTGTATTTCTCCAGAAATTCTTCCGCACTTGAAAAAGCAATCTGATTGATATACTTCTTAATTTCATCTGCAGTCATGCCTACACCATGGTCTGAAAATGTCAGGGTTTTTTTCTTCTTGTCCAGCTTAATTCTTATTGTTGAGTCTTTAATTTCACCTTTGAAATCACCTGCTGATTGAAGGGTTTTTAATTTCTGAGTGGCATCAACAGCATTTGAAATCATTTCCCTGAGAAAAATCTCATGATCGGAATACAAGAATTTCTTAATTATCGGGAATATATTCTCTGCTGTAATGTTAATTTTTCCTTTTTGCATCTCTATATACTTTACTTGATTATAAAAACTTTATTTGTACCTGTGGATGACAAAGTATATGCCATTTCATAAATACTGACAAAGAGTCAGAAAGAAAAAGATAAAAGTGAAGAAAAGAAGAGGTGAGAAATGAGATGTGAGCAAGAAAGAGAGGCTAATTTTACAGTGGGCACAGGGTCCAGTACCCAGGACCTGGCACCCAGCACCAGGGAGAAACCCGGAACACGGAACAATCTTTAACACTGAACAGTCTTGAACTCTGAACAGTCTTGAACTCTGAACAACTATAACACGAGCATAACCAGGGAATTGACTATTGAGTGGAGGGAGCAAAGTGAGTGAATAATTGTTATCATCCAAAGTACTGGGGAAACAAAAAATAAGAACCAATTGCCACGGCAAGAATAAAAAGAATAAATAACACAAGCACTTGTACTGACCGTTTTGCAGATATATACTTTCTCTCCAGGTTTTCTTTACTGATGATGCCAAGAATATGATTCGTTATGCGAAGAATGGCGTTGTCATTATTTTGGACCCTAATACAGGAAGTGGGAATACCAGGTTTCTTTTCATTGGCTTTTTCACTCATGTTTACCAGACAAATCACATTCATTTCCTGATCAAATTTCTTTATACCTGAATAAAATTCAGCAAGCTTATCCTTCCCGTCATCTCCTCCTGTAATACCATACATTACATATATACATACTCTTGTATATTTACGGCCAAGAGGGAGCTTCCCTAGAGTTTGGGTAACTTCATCTAATTCTGTAAAATTCTCAATTCTGTACTTATTAATATTTGTAAAACTGTTCCTAAGTTCATCACTGATCAAACGAGTAGGATCAAACAAAAATATATAAGTAAGACTTGAACCGGGCTTGGTCATATAATGGATTATGAAAATAAAACCAACTAATGCTTGTTTCAGCAAGACATACAGCTCGTGCAATTTACAAAAAAACTATTAGAATTACTGGATGGCTTTAAGATCAATATCTTCAACTTTATACCACATGCAATCTCTGTATTCAAATCCATCATAAGAAAAGTCAGGTCCGTAAAACTGGAACCGACCTTCATACTCAGTCTTTGATGGAGATAAATGATCAAGTATGATCTTTTCGAACTTGTGATCATAACGCAGCATCATGGTAACCTGGGAAGAGAATTCATAGATCTTTCTCCTGGTGCTTCTCTCATCATCCATAAATACCGGAGAGCCAAATATTAAACCTTCTTCCGTGAAAGTAATAACATCAATCAGTTTCTTACTTGAAAAATAATTGTTTAAATCAAATCCCAGAACGGTATAGGAGGTCATGTTTTTGCAATTTTTGGCAATAACTGAGTAATATAATGCTCCATACCAGGCACCTGGAGTATAAATACTGTCTTGATTCAAAGGCAAATTCTCCACATCTACAAGATGGATAAATTGAATATTTTCAGAAGAGGGACTCTCTTTTTTCTGGATATAGCCAAAATACCTGTTTGTTCCGTCACTAAGCGGAATATTCCAGCTATAAACCCTCAAAAGACTATCTGTTGAATATATTTTACCAAGGTACTTTAAAGAGGAAAAGGAATAGGAAAAGCTCTCTCTGCAGGAAAGCATATCTATAATGAGGGAATCTATCCTGGATCCGACTTCCAATTTATGCTGATCACCGACAGATCCTTTTATTTCAGACCACAGCTTTTCTGTTTCTTTCTCTTTAGTGATCAAAGTGATTCCCTGTGCCTCACAAAGATAAGGCATCAAAAGGAAAAAGGAGATCGTGAGAATAAAAAGTAAAGGAAAGCAGTGAAATTTCATAAAGCTGGTTAAAAAGGGGATGTTGTAATCATATCTGATCCAGGGCTTCCAGGATTAGCTGGCAGGCTTCCTCAATTTCATTTCCGGTAATAATCAGTGGTGGGGCAATTCTAATGGAGTTATCCCTGAATAAAAACCAGTCCGTGATAATTCCTTTCTCAAGAAGTTTTTCTATCAAATCCTGTACCTGCTTACCATCACTCATATCCATTGCCAGAAAAAGACCTTTACCACGAAGATTTATTATCTTCTTATGCACCAGCAGTTTTCTAAACAAATCTTCCTTCCAGGATACCTGATCCACCAATCTTTCCTCGAGTATGGCCTGAAGGCTTGCAAAGGCAGCTGCACAGGAAACCGGATGGCCACCAAAGGTTGTAATATGACCAAGTACAGGATCTGTTTTAAATACAGACATAATTTCTCTTGATGAAACAAATGCGCCTATGGGCATTCCCCCTCCCATTCCTTTTGCGAAACAAATAATATCAGGAACTATATCAAATTGCTCAAATACAAATAGGGTGCCTGTACGGCCAAACCCTGTCTGAATCTCATCCAAAATAAGCAAGGTCCCTGTTTCTGTGCACTTGTCCCGAATGGTCCTTAGATAATTCTTTGGTGGCAAAATAACTCCAGCTTCTCCCTGAATGGGCTCAATAATAACACAGGCAGTGTGCTTACTGATTTGATCCAGATCTTCAAAATTGCCAAATTCCAGGAATCTGGTTCCGGGAACAAGTGGACGAAACGAATTTTTAAACTCTTCGTTACCCATTACACTCAATGCCCCATGGCTACTACCATGATAGGCATTCTTGAAAGCTACAACTTCACTCCTGCCTGTGTATCTCTTTGCAAGTTTCAGGGCTCCTTCTACCGCTTCACTCCCGGAATTTACCAGATAAGTATTATTTAGAATAGTAGGTAATTGTTCTGCAAGTAGATTTGCAAACTTCACCTGGGGCGACTGAACATATTCTCCGTACACCATTAAGTACAGATATTTATCCAGCTGATCAGAAATTGCCTTGATCACTTTCGGATGCCTGTGTCCGATATTACTTACTGAGATTCCTGAGATCAGGTCAAAATACTTTTTCCCATGCACATCATAAAGAAAAACTCCCTCGGCTTTTTTGATTTCAAGCATCAAAGGAGAATCAGATGTCTGTGCAAGATAATCAAGAAAGAGCCTGCGTTCATTTATCATTCCTGTACTAAGTTACTAAGTTGAGAAAGATACTATTTTGAAATCAGGTTAATCTCATCAAGGAGCTTGTCTTTATAGGATTTACCTATAGGAATACTCTGAATCTCATCGTCAAAACAAATATCAATCGTATTGTCCTTTATAACGGAAATACTCTGGGTATTCACTATAAAGGATCTGTGAACCCTGACAAAATTAGGACGGGGAAGCTTCTTCTCTATCGCCTTCATCGTAAAGTGAATGGTAAACTTATCATTTACAGTATTCAGGATTACATAATTTTCAAGAGCTTCAACCCAAAGAATCTCACTGAATTTCATCTTTATAAGGCTTGATCCTTTTTTAATGAAGATCTCATCTTGATTTTTTAATTCTACCCTGTCTAGAGAATGGTTTCTGGTTGCCCTGTTCACAGCCTTTAAAAACCGTGGGAAAGAGGTCGGTTTTAGTAAATAATCGGTAACATCAAAATTAAATGCCTCAATTGCATATTTTTCTTTGGATGAGCTAATTATTATCTGAGGCAGATTTGTCATACTATTCATGAAATCAATCCCATTCATTTCCGGCATCTCAATATCCAGGAAAATCAGATCTATCCGGGAATTGTCCTTGTTGATCGAATTCGCTGCGCTAATAGCATTCTCGAAAGAAGCTATTAGTTTTAATCTTTTTGTTTTTGCAATAAACTCCTCCAGAACCACTCTGGAAAGCTTGTCATCATCTACGATAATACAATTCATTCTTACTGAAATTTAACACTTTATACACTCAGACAACACTCTCATCTATTATTACCAGTCATTCGTCAAAATTACGAAAAATGCTTATATATTAAAATATTATTGAAAAAAAGTACCGCCGGGATTTTGCTGCCAGTTATTTAGTTCTTTTTCTTAAAAACTCCTTTTCATGCAGATCGGCCCGTTTTACACTTTGCCTGAGCCAATTCAATTTTAATTCCATTTTCTCCTCATGTGTGAGCTCCCAGTCAATATCTGCCTCTCTAAGTTTTGAGGTAAGATGGTGAAGTATTATTGCAGCAGAAACAGAAATATTCAGACTCTCAGTAAAACCATCCATGGGTATAAACAGGTATTCATCAGCATTTTCCAGGGCTGTTTCAGACAAGCCATTCAGCTCTGTGCCAAACACTAAAGCAGATTTGCCCCTGAGCAGATCAAATTTCTCTAAACGCGCAGATTTATAATGAGGGCTTGTAGCCACAATTCTGTAACCTTTTTGTCTTATTTTTTCAAATGCTTCCAATGTATTTTCATCTTTCTCACTGTACTTCATAAGACTCAGCCATTTATTACTCCCCTGAGTAACATCGGGATTAATGGTATATTCATTCCTGTTTTCGATAATATGAACATCCTGCACCCCGAAGCAATCACAGCTTCTCAATACTGCGCTGGCATTTTGGGATTGATATATATCTTCCAGCACAACAGTCAGATACCTGGTTCTTTTATTCAATACGCGGGTAAAAAGATCCAGTCTTCGTTTTGTAACAAACCCAGAGAAGTAATTCAAAAGTTCCTGATTCATTTTAGCTAAAAGAAGATAGTTATAAATTAAAGGTATGAGACCTCAGGGTAGAACCCTGAGCCCCTCATTTCGGAGCAGAACTCCCAGGAATTAAACCATTCTTCTCGTCCGCCGACCGCGTGCCGCCTAAAGCTTTAGCGGTGGCGCAAGCGGAACGCGAAGGAGGATTAAAAATTGACAAAAAAAAGGGAGTACCAAGGCACTCCCTGTAAAAGCAAAAAGGTTCTTATTGAACACTGCCAGCGAGATCGCTACCAGCCTTAAATTTAACAACTTTTTTAGCCTTGATCTGAATAGGAGCACCAGTTTGTGGATTACGTCCTGTCCTGGCATTTCTTTTTGTAACGCCAAATGAACCAAATCCTACTAGAGCAACGCGGTCACCTTTCTTAAGAGCACCGGTAGTAGCGTCAACAAAAGCGTCAAGAGCTCTTTTAGCATCAGCTTTAGATAATCCAGCATTTGCTGCCATTTGATCAATTAATTCTGCTTTGTTCATAATAAAAAAGTTTTAATGGTTAGTAAAAAATATTTTATAATGTGGTCAAACCTCTACAAATATAGACTATTTAGGGGTTCTGGCAAATAAACTGCATGAAAACTTGTGATTTTTTAATGATTAAAATGCCTGTTTTAGGGCATTACAGAGCGATTTGACTGATATGTCGCTGTATACCTGCATGTTAGGCGTTTAATAATTTGTTAATAAGATAAGTGCAAAATTCTGATGAAATGTCATAAAAAACTCAGAAAAGCAACGAAATATAGGCTTTACAGCATAATTGTTAAGGCCAATTTATTCAAAATCAGATCAAATTCCTTCAAAATAAATAACTTTTTCTAAAAATGAAGTTTTGAAGGCCAATAATTGATCTTAAAGTGTCATAGGATAATAATTATTTACTGTAATTAACAAATAGTTCATTAATATAATTCTATGTATTTCTCTGTATTTCTGTCTTTTACAAATTTTTTACTACGTAGTATACTACGTAGTAAAAAATTTACTCAAAATATTTTTGATATGGAGACATAACAAATAGTTTGAACTGATGAGAAAAAATTCCTAATTTTGCGGCTTGCCCCGTGAAATGCTACTGGGTAGCAATCCTGATACATCGGGATTATTTCACTTGGCCTATAAATGGAGAAATGGCAGAGTGGTCGAACCGAGGAGTGAAACGACGAGCTCACGAACCGACAGGGTCGGTGAGTAATGCGGCGGTCTTGAAAACCGTTGTCCGTTATGCGGACCGGGGGTTCGAATCCCTCTTTCTCCGCAAAACTCAAGAAAAAGCCCGGCATTTGCCGGGTTTTCTGTTTTCCCCTGTTCCGTAGAAAGCTTGCTTTCATAAGGAAACAGGGAAAACAGAAAGAGTATCTGCCGGAGGCAGAGGCTTTTTTATGAGTTTTGCAGGGAGCCCCGGAATGGGATCATGAACGAAGTGAATAATCCCATGAGTATTTACGATTGTAATGCGGAATAAGTAAGTCCGACCAAGGGGTATGTCTTTTTTGAGTTTTGCAGGGAGCCCCGGAATGGGATCATGAGGAGTGAAGCGACGAATAATCCTATTCATAAATACGTAATTTAGTTTCTATTTGTAATAAGCCCCCCGGAATGGGATCATGAACGAAGTGAATAATCCCAATGGTATTTACGATTGTAATACTGAATAATAAGTCCGACCAAGGGGTATGTCTTTTTTGAGTTTTGCAGGGAGCCCCGGAATGGGATCATGAGGAGTGAAGCGACGAATAATCCTATTCATAAATACGTAATTTA
>DAOWNN010000193.1 GCA_030642585.1 Bacteroidota bacterium
AAAAAAAAGAGGATAGTTATATCCCCCTTGAGGGGGTCGCCGTAGGCGGGGGGTGGAAAACCCTGGGCTTCGACAGGCTCAGCTTGACTGACCATTTTTGCATTCAGTCAGAGTAGTATTGATAGTCAAATTGAGCTCCTAGGCAAGCTCTGGACAGGCTTGTTTAAAAGTGGTTGGAATAAGGTAGGTTGAAGTATGAAAAAACCATTCAGGGAAAGTTTTACGATACATGATAATAATATATTTATTAATTCTATAAAGATGAATATTAGCCAGGAACTTGAGAAATACATTTCTGATCATATGAGTCCGGAAGGAGAGCTACTTGAAGATCTGAGGAGGCAAACCTATCTGAAAACCCCTTATCCGAATATGATTTCGGGGCCTTTGCAGGGTAAGTTCCTGGAACTACTTAGCAAAATGCTTAAATCTGAGCGCATTCTTGAAATTGGCACCTTTACCGGATATTCAGCAATTTGCCTTGCTTCAGGTCTGGTTGAGGGAGGTACGCTTGATACTATTGACTCCAATGATGAGACTTATGAAATGGCTGCGGAATATTTTAAGAGGGCAGGAATGGAAAGCAGAATACACCAAATTAGGGGAGATGCTTTGGAGATCATGAAAGGCTTGGAAAGGCACTATGATCTGATATTTATTGATGGGGAAAAACGGGAATATACTGCATACTATCAACTTGCAATTGAACTCCTGAAAAAAGGAGGAATTATCCTGGCCGATAATGTGCTCTGGGGTGGAAAGGTTGTTGATGAAAAAGAAAAAAATGATCCGGCTACAGCAGGAATAATCGCCTTTAACAAGCACGTTGTTGAGGATAAAAGAGTGGAACTGGTTATGCTTCCAGTCAGAGATGGATTATCTATAATCAGGAAGCTTTAGTCCTTCTTTGTCATCTCATCCATTTCACCTACAATTTCCTTCAGCCTGATGGAATTAATTTCTTTGGAAACGGTTGTGAGGTTCATCATGATGGTCTTATACTCCGGGTATTTGCTGTATTTCTGACGCATAGTATACATGATAGTCATTACCGACTTCTGAAGATTCTCACTTGTCTCAAGATTTTTCTGGTTATTGTCAGTCATTTTCTACATTTTTTTGGAATATTGTAATTCAAATTTAAATAATTTTCCGTCATCAGCGAAAATTTAACGATTTTTGTTTTACTATGATCACTTTAGCCCGGGAAATGAGTACATTTTCTACGATTAAGACAATACCAATAAATTTGGGTCATTTCATTGTCTCAAATTTAGGTATGTCTAAATCGGGATTTCCCGCTTTGCTTCCCACTATCCTTCACACATTGACTTCGTCGAGCTCCACTTCGTTCCGGTTCATACAATGCGCTTCGCTTGTATGAATAAAGCGGGTTAATGTGGTATAGTTTTTGTCCTTTTCTTAATAAATCATTCAATTTTAAAATCATGAAGAGATTATATTCACTTCTATTTTTATTTGCATTTATTGCCGGGATATGTTCAGCATATTCCTGGAATGGTATTGAAACAGGCAATTTGATCAATTATGGGAAGCAATTTTTATCTGAAAAAATAGAGAATGATAGCATTGAACCCTTCCTGGTGGAAACACAATCTTCTCTCAGATTGTTCAGAGATATGGATAATTACAGCTCTGTGGTTTTGTATATTCCTGAAAAGGAGGTGGTAGAGGTTTTTGAGGAGGTGGGAGAATATTATGTAGCCATTTATGATGGGAACAAGGGATATATTTTAACTGCAAAAGTAAGTCCTTTGAATTTTTCCCTGTATGCAGAAGAGGATAATGAAATGCAGGAGGGTACTTCACAGGGAAAGAAAAATTCCCAGAATCGTTTGAGCTACCTCAATAACAAGTATGATTCCAGTACTGCCCGGGCTATTTATTCGCATCGCGTATGGATAGGTATGACAACTACAATGGCAAGGGAAAGCTGGGGGAATCCACTAAAGATGGACCGGTATTTGGCTACAGAGTCCAAAGTTGAAGAATGGACCTATAGTAAATACCTGCTGTTTTTCGAAGGCGGGAAATTGGCAGGCTGGGAATGGAGGTAGGGAAGAGGCACAGGGCAGAGGGCACAGGGCACAGGGGAAGAGAGATGAAAGAGGAAGAGGCACAGGGCAGAGGAATACTGGAATAATTAAACATCATGCAAAGATTGTGCAGATTGCTTCGCCTGTTATGAACTTGCCCCAGGTCAGTGAGAAAGTCTCTCTTTTATGCCAGACGAATTTATTGCAGGTTTTTCAATAACAGGCTCGCAAAATCCATGTTTGATTTCTGCAATTTGGATTTTGGTATTTTGCCTCATGCCAGAGCTTTTAATACGAAGGTGGAACCCTATGTCAGGAGTTTACTTTTATTAGCCCGGAACTTTCAATTTTATTTACAAGAATTTGTGCAGCTTTATCATCAAGTGGCAGCAAAGGCCTTCTAACAGGACCCCCATACAATCCTAATTTATCCATAGCCAGTTTCAAAGCGGGAACACCAAATTGACGAGTAACCATCTTATTTAATTCAATGATCTTGAGTTGCATGATTTGAGCATCCGATGATTGGCCTTTCATGAAATGCCTGTACAGATCTATGGCCTGTTGAGGAGCAATGTTAGCATAAGCTAAAATCCCACCAACGGCACCAATACTTAAGGCCGGAAGCAATAAGCCGGCCGATCCTGAAAATACACTGAAATCAGAACCAACTGATTTTATTATTTCTCCTAGTTTGACCAGATTACTTCCTGAATCTTTTAGACCAACAATGTTAGGATGACCTGCCAATTCTATAATTAGTTGAGCCTCCAGGTCTATGCCGGTACTGGCAGGCATATTATAGATCAATATGGGTATGGGAGATGCATCGGCAACAGATAAATAATGAGTAATTAAAGCTTCACGGGTCATGCCTCCTTTATAATAAAAAGGATTCAATACCAGGGCGGCATCTGCTCCTGCTTCTGCAGCTTTAGCTGTAAGCCATATGGTTTTCCGGGTGGATTGACATCCTGTTCCGGCCAGCATAATTTTATCTTTTGGAATAAACTCGCGACCAGCCTTCAGGACTTCAATTTTTTCTTCGTCAGACAGCATTACAAATTCACCATTTGAACCAAGTAGCAAGTATCCGCTAAGCTCATATTTATTATATAATTGAATGTTTGCCTGTAATTTGTCGGGGGCCAGGTTCCCATTTGAGTCAAATGGAGTGGTCAGAGGAGGGATGATGCCTTTTAAATTCATGCTTGTCAAATAGATGATAAAACAATTAGATCAAAGGTATATATTCGCGGGTTCTTTTACATTTATTTCTTTTTCTCTCTGTTTTCCAGACGGTCTTTATCCTGTTCTTTACTTTCACGAATCATATCCTCTACATTATCCATTTGTGGAGATTCCTGAATCGCTTTCCAGTCAAATTTCTCATCAAAGGGATCAAGTGCTTTTTGAGCATCAAAGATCCTGATATCAACTTCTAAGGCATGATATGGTGTGTAATCCGGAATGTCTGTGAAAAAGTCAGATAAATCAGAAGCCCCGGCATCATATTGATTAAGGTAAGGCAGGCCTAAAATGTTCCAATATGTTTTAAACAAGCTGCCAAAGCTATAATGAACATGACTAACATAGTCTCTTTTTACCCATGGAGAAACAAGCATTAGGATGCTACGATGTGCATCGATATGATCAACCCCGTTTTGTGCGTCATCTTCTGTAATCACAATCAACATATTTTTCCAATATGGAGTTTGTGACAGGTATTCTACAATGCGACCCACAGCCAGATCATTATCTGCCATATAACTTTCCCGGAAAGGGTATCCGGCATCAGGACGATCACCTGCACCGTGATCATTTGGAATAATTACTGTAATTAATTCTGGCATTGTATCCTTACCGTTAATCCATTTTTCATTAAATTCCTTAATAAACTGATCGATCCTGAATTGATCAGGAATAGCCATATTGTAGGTTGGGTACATTTTAGAACTGCGTTCAAAAAGAGGCTGTGGCATTGGGAAATTAATATAGTGACGAACCCCGGTATATTTATATTCAGTTTTATAAAGAGCCGGCTGAAAATTAAGGCTAAATCCAAAATTATAGAAGTTCACGCCATTGCGTTCTAAATGATCCCACATAGAACCTGCTTCATTATAATCTTCCGGGTAAATTGCTCCTGCTGATCCATTCATTGCGAAGACACCTGGAGCATTTGAGTTTTCGCGGTAGCTACGATTCCCGCCGTAACTAGCCGAGATAGATGTTTCGCACCATTCATTGGGGTATGTGTTTACCAACCAACGGTGACCATCGGCAGAAACATCAGAATCAACATAAAAGTTGTCTGAAAAAGCAAATTGACTTGCAATAGCCAAATGATTAGGCATAACAGTAGCATTTGAAACAGAGTCAGTCTTTTTCCTGTTTGAAAAACTAGCCCGCATCCCATATCGTGTTATGCTGGAATCTCCATTCGCTTTGTCAATTTGCCCGAAAACCTCATCATAAGTTCTGTTTTCCTTCGAAATAAAGACAATGTGTTTTATCGGACTTTCTTTTTCTCCGGGAAATAATGGAATTGGATTTTCGGCTCTGTCCTGAAAAATCTGATCATCGGCTCTGGTAAATTGAAAGTTATTCGAAATAACCTGTTCTGTCATTTTACGGAGTTTTTTATCATTTGGTATATCCACAAGCTGTATGGTTCCTTTCATAAGAGAACCAATGTAGCTCCCTTCCGGTCCTTGATTAAAAGCTTGTCCTCCATTAGGTCCACTACCAAAACCTTTGGCGTTTGCAATAACTAGCTTTTTCCCATCCTTAATTACTTCAATTTTTGACGGGAACCATCCTGTTGGAATATGTCCAATGACTTTGAGATCTGAAACATTGATTACAGCAACTGCATTTATTCCCGATTCTGCAACATACAATCGTTTTTGGTCTGGGCTTAATGCCAGTCCAAAGGGAATTACCCCCCTAAACTGCCTTACCCGATCATCAGGCTTTAGATAAATTGTGTTGACCACTGTATCCTGTTCGATAGAAATAACAGAGATATTATCGTTACTTCCATTGCTGACAAAAATATACCTGTCGGTAGCAACCATGGAGTTAGGACTGGAGCCTCCTACAGCCGGGATGCCTTCAACCAATGCTCCTGCCAGGTGTCCGGTTTTGATTTTTGCAACTACCAGTGGATTTTCCGGAT
>DAOWNN010000246.1 GCA_030642585.1 Bacteroidota bacterium
ATCCGGTGCAGCAACTTTTAATTGAAAATATTCATTTCTTATCAATTTTAAGTTTTCAATGATCCCAATAGTAAATACCAGGTTCTCCTGGTCTGTTATACTATCAGGAAGAACCACTTCAAATACATTTGAAACAGAAGTATCACCTGAAGCAGGCAGATTTCCCCAGAATTCAAGAGAATCAATGACTTGCACTCCAGGATGAGAACATGTAAGAAGGGTAAAAATACTTGTTCCGGGCTTAAGTCCCAGGTTTTCCAGTTTCAGATCGAAACTAATAATCTCACCATAATCAGCCAGATCATTTTGATTTCCCCTGGTGTCATTCAGTACTATAGTGTCAACAGTAATGAATGGCTCTACAGAGGGAGTAATGTTTATATTTACAATAGCTGGTTGCAGGTTCTGGCCCGTTAGTACAAGAGTGATCTCTGAAGGTGAAGTAATTTCATCAAAGTCCAAATCAATCAGACCAAAAGTATTTGAGAAGCCGGCTTGCAGAAGCTGATTGTTCTGGCTGAGCCCGGCATAAATACCGGGTTCCGTAATTATCTGCAATTTGTTTGTTCCAGGAGGAAGTTCCAGGGGAAACTCTGCCCGGATGGTATCAGGAACTGAAAAATAAATCATAAGTGATGGATCACCCATAAGGTGATAAATTTCCCAGTAATATTTTGCTTTACCCAGGTTGCCCTCAATGACGGCCATATTCCCGGCAAAAATAAATTGTGATTGGGTTTGAGCCCAGCTATCTTTCAATTCCCCGTGATCATGAAAGCTAAGATCGTACATTCCAGGGCTTGTTTCTTCGTAGCTGGGATTTGAAGTTGGTGTTCCAACCCCTACAGCCCACCAGTAATCTTCGTCCCAATAAGAATCATCACTACATCCGATATAACCTAAAGCTCCTTTGTCTTTCGCTCTCAACAGTGCTTCTCCAAAACACTCATCAATATTAAAAACTGTGGTTACACATCCGTTCCCAATCATTAGTGGGTACTTGTGCTGGTTTTCAAGCCCTGGAATATGGCTGATATGGAAGGTGGGATCCAGCCAGCGATCCCATAATCCATGACCTGTGTAATTCACAAAACCTACGCCATTACTAACATTTACCCTGATGATGGAGTCACTACTTCCCGATCCAGGATACAAGTAGGTATGAGAAAGTATACCATGATTCTGGTTGAAGTAATACTGCGTTCCATAATTTATCTGGCCATTTCCCCATTTAGAAGCATAAACACCATCCACTCCTGCAATCATTACAGCCTCGTTGAGAAAGGAGGGATCAGGGAATAAGTATTGTTCATATTCCAGGGTCTTTTCAATCTGTGGGATGAGTTGAGAAGTGTCCTGGGCAGAAAAACGGCCATAGTACACGTCAGGCATATAATCACCATCTCCATCATACTCTGCAAAAGGCAGATCTGAGATATGTCCTCCGGTCCAAAAAGCAGGGATCTGTTCATCGTCACCCACAATCAGGAGATAGGTAAATGCCGGGTTCTCCGGCCTTGCAGAGTGATAAAGATTGCTTAAAAAGTCTTTCATTTCACTATTTGTAGTACCCACACCATTTTCTCCTTTATAGAGTTCTATCACCTCAAACCCTTTGCGTGTTTTCCATTCTACAAGAGGCCTTAAGGCTTTTCTGAAAATGGTATCAGAGAGGATCACATATTTAACAGCAGGATTAGACCCGCTGATTGCCCCTTTAGTTTCAAAGTTTAGAACTTTGCTGAAACTTTTTTCAAAAGGAAGAGAATAATATTTCAGGGACTTTACAGCAGAGGAAGAAATATCGGTGCCTCTAAAAACTATATCAACTTCCAACTCAGAATAAACAATGAGCTCATTCTTAAGCGGATTGTACTGTACTGGTGATACAGTTATCAATGAAAGATTTCTACCCCTCATTATTCCTACTTTCTGAAGCTGAATGAGTTCCTTCCGAAATAGGGTGTCTTTTGCATAAAGTTCCTTTTTAAAATCAAACTTTTGCTTATCAGCCTGAGTATTTTTTTGCCTTGAAGCCTGTTTAGGATAAATTTTACTGTTGATTCCTTGTTCGTTTAAAGATATTTTTTTACCAGATTTAGAAATAATGCGAATTTCAGGAATGGTTCCGTTTGGGATTTCTATTAGTTTGTTAAGGGAGGGCAACTCTGGAGAACCAACAACTGATTGAGAAGAAAAACCCTGGATGGAAAGCTTTGTAAATTCTCCTTCCGGGGTATTGATTTCTGAAATTTGAATTCCATCAAGTGTAAATTTAATTTTTACATGCTTAGAAGTGGCTGTCTTCAATGCTATCCCTGTTTTTGTAGGAGTAAGTTCCAGCTTCCTAAAAGCACCTTGCCCCTGAAGCAGGATGGAAGGCAGAAATGTCAAAAAAAGAATGAGGAATATGTAAGGGTATTTTGTTTTCATTTATGCCATTATATTAGCCCTCAACGAATAATTATAATAATGTTTGAGTTAAATCATTCAAAGCTATCTATAATTAAACGAAATTGATTGTAAAAAGGTTCCTGAACTACATTATTTATAACTAATTTAGAAGACTTATATGTCATTTAAACTATTTGTTATTCTCTATTTTGTTTCCTGAAAAAAATAATTTTTTGGGAATGATATGAATTATTAATAATTTGGTTTTGAATTTCACATTGCAATAATGTACTTAAGAGTATATTCTGACATGAAAAGAATACAAATATTTCTACTGCTATTCCTTCTAAGTTCCAATTTTATATTTGGTCAGATTAACAGGAATGGTATTCCTTTCATTAGAAATTTTGAGCCTGGTGAAATAGGATCGGATCAGAACTGGGCTGTGGTTCAGGATCAGAGAGGGGTGATTTATGTGGGGACAACTGGAGATGGAGTACTTGTATATGATGGCGTGGAGTGGAATAAGATAGCCATTCCAAATCAATCGATTATTCGATCATTAATGGTTGCTGACAATGGGCTTGTTTATGTTGGGGCCACCGGTGAGTTTGGATACCTTGGCCCTGATGAACTGGGGCAACTTCAATATTATTCCCTGGTACACACCCTTGATTCAGGAAACAGGAATTTTAAGGGTATAAATGGGATTTATTCCTTGGATGGTGAAATTTATTTCTGTGAAGCTAAGACTTTTTACAGATACAATCCGGGGCTGAAGCAAACAAGCTCATTTAGGTTAATTGACAATGGTTTTGAGATTGGTGGTTATGCCTTTATGGTACATAATAAAATATATCTTGCAGACTATGTGGAAGGTTTACTTGAATTTGACAAAGATGCTTTTAAGAAGGTTTCAGGTGGCTCTTTTTTTGGCGGGAAAGCTGTTTTGTGCATGTTGCCATACGAAGAATCCAGTATAATGGTTCTTACCCATACTTTTGGCTCTTTTATCTATAATCCTGAAACAGGGAAGGTTTCAGGCAGCGGACTCTCAAAAAGGGCAAATCAATTCTTAAAGGACAATGGGTTTTATACCGGAATCAAGTTACCAGGAGGGGGCGTTGCACTTGGCACTGCGTATGGTGGACTAATACTTGTGGATAATAAGGGTGAAATATTGAATTTTATTGGTCTTGAGACAGGTATGCAAAATGAACAGGTTACCGGACTCTTTATTGACCATAACAAGCCGGGTGTCAGTCAGTTATGGGTAACTCTTTTGATTGGTCTTGCCAAAATTGAAGTACATTCCCCAATAAAAACTTTCAGTATTGAGGCTGGAATTGAATCTGATGTTAATGATATTATTTCATTTAATGACACCTATTATTTGGCAACAAGCGGGGGAGTATATTATCTTACTTCCAATGAAAATGGCCTGGCAGTGTTCCAACAATTACAAGAAATTCCTGATCAGTCCTGGGAATTCTTAAGTTTTTCTCCACCCGGCGCTTCTTCTCCTGTTTTGTGGGTTGCAACTGTGCGCGGACTGTACCAGGTGAATTCCAGGAATGAGGTTCAAGTAATGGAAAAGCAAATATCCAACCTTGTTACCGATGAGTTTCGTTACTATGCTTATTCTTTTTTTTCTGATACACCTTCCGAGGTTTTACTTGGTGGTAAGGAAAGTGTTTATATTCTGAAGAACATAAATGGGAAGTGGCATCAAAGCCTTGAACTTAAAGGTGTGGAGGATGAGGTTTGGAGTATCAATAAAGATGAGTCAGGAAATGTTTGGGCAGGAACCAAGTATAAAGGCATTTTTAAATTTAATTTATCCGATCCGGACACTGTGCTTGTACGAAATTATTCTAC
>DAOWNN010000236.1 GCA_030642585.1 Bacteroidota bacterium
GCTTTAGGCGGCACGCGGTCGGCGGACGAGAAGAATGGTTTAATTCCTCGGAGTTCTACTCCCTACTCCGAAATGAGGGGTTCAGGGTTCTACCCTGAGGTCTCATACCTTTGATTGTTCGTTTTTGAGAATCACCTGTTTCATTTGCGAACACCGATAGAATAATTGGAAAACCAACCTGATTGCTAAAAGCCTTTAAGTCAGCATGATGGTGATTTTGGCATAATTCATGAGAATATTAGGTGTTTAATAAGAAGACATGGATAGACCTATTGAAAACAAAAACAAGATCCGAAAAAAACATATTTGGATCTTTATTGCTGTATTACTTGTTCTGCTGACTGCCTGGCAACTTATTTTTGGAGATAAAAGCTCCAAATTGAATGTAGAACTCGATAAAATTGCCCTTAATGAGGTAAGTACAGGTTTTTTCAAGAATTATATTTCAGTAACTGGTACTGTTGAACCAATTATTACTATTTTCCTGGATGTCATGGAAGGAGGAAGGGTAGATGAGATTGTAGCAGAAGAAGGGACCAGGATTGAAAAAGATGATATTCTGGTAAAATTGAGCAATGTTAGTTTAATTCTGGAAATATCTAATTATGAGGCTCTTGTTTCAAGAACTTCAAATGAGTTAAGACAGGCCAGGCTTCTAATGGATCAGCAAACCTTAAATTCAAAAAGCCAGGTACTTGAAGTGGAATTTAATATCTTACAAAGGCAACGAGCCTATGATAATAATAAAATATTATTTGAGGGAAACCACATCTCAAGGGAAGAATTTGATATTTCAAGAGAACAATTAGAACTCTCAAATAAGAGACTTGACCTGCTGGAAGAGAATCTAAAACAGGATTCTAAGTTTAGAAATGTACAGATAGGGTCGCTAGAAAGGTCTGTTCAAAGGATGCAGGATAATCTTGAACTTGTAAACAGCAGGTTGGAAAGTCTACACTTTAGGGCTCCTGCAACTGGAGAACTTGCTTCTCTTAACCTGGAAATTGGACAGGTACTGACAAGAGGTCAAAGGATTGGTCAGATTAATATCCTGGATTCATATAAACTCAGGGTTGAAGTTGACGAGTATTTTATTTCAAAGGTATCAAAAGGCTTAACAGGGGAATGTGATTTCTCAGGAACCCTGTATAATGGAAATATTTCAAAAATTTATCCGGAAGTAACCGCCGGAAAGTTTTATTGTGATATGGTATTTACTGATACTATTCCTCCAACCATCAGGATTGGTCAAACCTCGAGGATAAAATTAGAGCTGGGAGCTCCAAAAACAGCATTATTAATACCAAGGGGAGGCTTTTATCAAAGTACAGGAGGACGCTGGGTATATGTTGTTGATCCTTCAGGAGAATTTGCTGAGAAGCGTGACATCACATTGGGTGCACAGAATCCAAGGTTTTATGAGGTGCTCAGTGGGTTGAAGCCCGGGGAACAGGTGGTTATTTCCAGCTATGATAATTTTGGTGACGTTGATAAACTTATTCTAAAAAAATAATTTGAAATACATTTAAACAATAAAGTTATGATCCGGACAAAAGAACTTACGAAGATCTTCAGAACTGAAGAGGTAGAAACTACAGCATTAAATAAGGTTGACCTGGAAATTAAAGATGGAGAAATGGTTGCTATTATGGGACCATCTGGTTGTGGGAAATCGACATTGTTGAATATTATCGGCTTGCTTGACAACCCAACTGAAGGTGAGTTTTACTTTAATGATCAGGAGGTTTCCAAATTTTCTGAACGGAATAGAACAAATTTGAGAAAGGGGAATATTGGGTTCGTATTCCAGAGCTTTAATCTTATTGATGAACTTACTGTTTATGAGAATGTTGAACTTCCTCTGCTCTATTTAAAGGTATCTGCCTCAGAGCGCAAGAAAAAGGTAGAAGAGGTATTGGAACGAATGAAAATCATTCACAGGAAAAAGCACTTTCCTCAGCAGTTATCAGGTGGACAACAGCAAAGAGTAGCAATATCGCGTGCTGTGGTTACCAAACCAAAACTGATACTTGCAGATGAGCCGACTGGTAACCTGGACTCAGCTAATGGTGAAGAGGTTATGAACCTTCTAACCGAACTGAATAAGGATGGAACTACCATTGTTATGGTTACACACTCACCAACGGATGCTGAATACGCACATCGGATAATCCAGTTATTCGACGGACATATTGTTACTGAAAATATCAGGCAAACAGTATGAAAGAGCTATGCATACCAATAATGCAGTTTGGCGAGGATCAGAGTGCCGAGATTTCCCTGAAGCTTGGTGATAGAAGGGTGCAATTTGAGTTTCGGGTAGCTTCCTTTCCATGGGAAATCGAGGATGATCTTTCAAATGGTGATGATCAGATTTCAAAGTCTCTTGCCAGAATTTCGAGATTGAAAAATGCAATAAGCAATTACGACAAAGAGTGGGAATTGATGCAGATCTATACGCCAATAGAAGATGCAAGATTCATTCAGGTTTTATACAGAAAAAAGAATAAGTAAGCATGACTTTTCGTATACCAAAATGGCTTAATTCTGTGTGTCTTTTCATGGTTTTCAAGTTTGTTCTAATGGGAAGCTTATTTGTACAGGGCCAGCCCAGTGAAATACTACTTCATAGTAAAAGCTTTGCTTTTATTTCACAGGGCAAGGAAATATGGACCCTTGAAGATTGTATTGATCATGCAATCGATAATAACCTGCAATTAAAGAGGATGGAACTTTTGGCAAAAAGTTCTAAAAATGACTTTTTCCAGTCAAAAATGGAGGTGCTTCCAAACCTGGATGCATTTGCTCAACATAGTTTTAGTTCAGGAAGAACAGTAAACCTTGATGATTATACATATGTTCAGCAGAAATTCCAGGATGGAAATCTTGGAGCTCAGGCAAGCGTGAATATCTTCAATGGATTGCAGCAAACCAATATCATTACCAGGAATAAATTCAATCTGCTTGCAAGTGTTGCAGACGTTGATAAGCAGGAAAATGATATGATTATAGATATTGTGCTTGCCTTTATGAAAATCCTTTTTAACGAAGAGCTTCTTGGAATTGCTGAAGCCCAGCTTGAGCTTATCCACCAGCAGGTAGAACGAACCTCAAAGTTTGTGGAAGTCGGGAAACAATCTATGGGAGAATTATTAGACATGAAGTCGCAGGCTGCTGCTGAAAGACTGAATACTACGACTGTAAAAAGCCAATTAAGGACCAACTACCTGGAATTAGTGCAATTGCTTGATCTGGATTCAATTGGGAACTTCAGAATCCAAAAACCAGATACTTTTTTGCTCGATGCGAATGCAGTTGTTATTCCATTTTGGAATGTGTACAGTAAGGCAGTTGCCACCTTCCCGGAGATAAAAAGTGCTGAATATGGTTTAAAGGTACAGGAGAAAAATCTTGCAATTACCCGTGGTCAGAGAAGTCCGCGAATTTCAATGAGAGGCTTATACTATACAAGATATTCTGAATTGGGTGTTAATCCCATCGATCCCGGAGCTGATTATTTATATGCTGACCAGATGAAAAACAACCAGTACCGGCAGTTTTCATTTAATTTAAGCATCCCCATTTTTGAACGATGGAGTATTCAGAATGCTATTAGCAATGCAAAGATTTCGGTTTTGGATGCGGAATTAAACCTCGATTTGTCAAAGCAGATTCTTTATAAGACTATTCAACAAACACATAACGATGCTGTTACGGCTTTTGAAAAATACAGAACTTCACTTGAGGTTGTAGAGCATCGTGAGACGGCATTTGATTATTCGCAGGAAAAGATGAATGTGGGTATTGAAAATGCAGTTGATTATAATATTGCAAAAAACAACTTAATAAAAGCCCAGGCTGAACTCCTTCAGGCAAAATATGAATTTGTTTTTACTACTAAAATACTGGATTTCTACCAGGGAATTCCGATTGCATTTTAGTCCTTGTCTTTTTCGCTACATTGGACTATACTCTTCGACTTTTGACTTTCGACTATTTGACCTCTTTATTACTCTTCGACTTATTCTCTTGAGTAAACCTTCTCTCCCTGAATATAAGTGGCGATTATCTTAATGGCTGGTACCTTATCAATATCCATTGACATAAGGTCTTCTTCAAGGATAATAAAGTCGGCAAATTTACCGGGTTCAATGCTTCCAAACCTGGTTTCTTCAAAGCCAGATTTCGCTGCCCAGATAGTCATAGCTTTCAGTGCTTCTTCCCGGCTAAGGGCATTTTCGATTTGATATCCGTCTTCAGGAAATCCTTTTAAATCTTTACGTGCCACAGCTGCATAGAAGCCATACAATGGATTGATGTCCTCAACAGGGAAATCACTACCATTCGGGACCCATCCAATTTGTTCAAGAAGTTGTTTGTATGCATATGCTCCTTTCAC
>DAOWNN010000189.1 GCA_030642585.1 Bacteroidota bacterium
ATCAGTTTATTGATGATGTGATTGGTGAACTTGTTTCCATGACACCGGGGCCATATATTCATATCGGGGGAGATGAATCGCATGTAACTGCATTGGAGGATTATATACCTTTTATTAACAGGGTTCAGAAAATTGTCAATTCTCATGGCAAGATCATGATTGGATGGGATGAGATTACACATGCCAATCTGAAATCTGAATCAATAGCCCAGTATTGGGCATCAGCAGATAACGCAAAACGGGCAGTTAGCCAGGGAGTAAAAATTATTTTGTCTCCGGCAAATAGGTGTCATCTCGATATGCAATATGATACTAACTCTCCTTTAGGATTGCATTGGGCTGGCTACATTGAGTTAGATAGTGCATATATCTGGCATCCTGCAACCTTGATTTCCGGAATCAGCAAGGATGATATCCTGGGAATTGAATCACCCTTGTGGTCAGAAACTATTCAAACTCTTGATGATATTGAATACATGGCATTCCCAAGATTGATCGGGCATGCTGAAATTGGATGGTCGGCTATTGAGTCCCCTGACTGGGAAGAATACAGCTTGAGGCTGGGGAAGCATTCGAAATTATTGGATCTGTTGGAAGTTGATTTTTACAGGTCCCCGCTCGTGGATTGGGAGTAAAACTACTGTGGGGTGACTTTCTGTATATCATTTCTTTAGCTTTGATAGTTGAGCGTTGGAAGTTGAATGTTGAATGTTTGACCTTTCATGATATGGGTTACCTATTTCGGTTTTGTTACCAATTTTGCAGCCTTCAACAATCTTTCACCTGGCATATCGAAAGGTTCAGCACAATGCAAAAGGGAATTTCAGGAGTAGAGCTAAAATACTGAAATGGGCAAAAGCAGATAAGTGGATTTGCTCCTTTTTCTAGCCTGAATGAATAACGAGGTGGGCTAAAGCCCTATTATATTGCATGTTAACTAACCCCAGCCTTAAGGCTGGGGTTAAGCAAAATATGTGTTTATCTGGACTTTAGTCCAAAGTATTTTTAAATTGCCCCAATTTTTGGAGTTTCAGACCATTTTCGGGGTTTTTCTTAAATAGTACTAATCTTATCTAATTGTGCAATAGCCAATTAAACTACTCCTGAACATCCCGCAAAAATTGCGCCAAAACCTGACTTAAACTGAACTCTTAACACCAAGCTAAAGCCTGGTGCTGTTTTTCCAACTCACCTCTCCTGTTTTCAATAGTTTTCGAGATAATGAGGTTTTTGGTTCTGTATCACCTATAAATTAGGATGTATTGTTTTTGTTCTGGGTGACCCAAATGGCAAAGACAGGAAAACAATAGACCCTTTGACTCCTACCGGCAGGTAAGGCTGCGACTTTAGAAATACTCTCCTGAACTGTTTCTTCCCAGGCTTACACTTACGCAATCCATTTTACCACCTACAGGAGGGTTCATTTTTGAAACTTTCACATTTGCTTCTTTGATGCCATCCAATTCTTGAAAAAGAACATCCAGTATCCTGCGGGCAATATTTTCAAGGAGGTGAGATTTCTTTTCCATTTCCTGCTTTACAAGATGATAAGCCAGTTGGTAGTTCACTGCATCAGCCAAATCATCACTTTCTGAAGCTTTTACCATATCCGTTTCAATCTCAAGATTCACAAGAAATTTATTTCCAACTATCTGTTCCTCTTTATAATGCCCGTGATAGGCATAGAATTCCATATTTTCAATTTGAATCTTACTCATATTTTGCCTCTTCTCAATTTAACAACAATAAATAACCACCAGTGTCTTCAACAAATTAGTTTATACGCTACGCGGAATCCATAGCCCTTAACACCTTCTTTTACTACAACACTTAATCCCCTGCCTGCAGGCAGGGCTTACGCGGAAATTCTCCGTAGGAGATTTAGTATTGTAGAAAAAAGACTCCCCTTTGAATATATACCTCGTAGAGGTTTAACAATATGAGCGTTGATTTTAAACATTAGCAGGACATTAATGATCAACAACTCATAATAAACTGAATTCAAATATAGTTATTTGCTATTTCAAGTGAAAAAAAAACAATGCAATCAAGAAATCCTTGTATTTTTACAGCATAAAAGCAAAATAATGGGAATCAGTTGCATATATAAGTATAATCCATCTTTTGGAGAGAGCAACGAAAATAAAAAATCAAAGTCTGAAAAAATGAATGAACCAAGTGAAGAAAAGTCTCTGAACTTTATTGAGAGCATGATTGAGGAGGATATCCGAAACAAGAAAAACAAAGGAGAAGTGTATACCCGCTTTCCTCCAGAACCAAATGGATATCTGCATATTGGTCATGCCAAATCGATATGCCTGAATTTTGGCCTTGCTCAAAGATATAAGGGGAAATGCAACCTCAGGTTTGATGATACCAATCCTGAAAAAGAAGAAAAAGAATATGTAAGCTCCATATTGGAAGATGTAAAATGGCTGGGTTTTAAATGGGAGGGAGAACCGAAATATGCCTCTGATTATTTTGACCAGCTTTATAAATGGGCAGAAAAACTGATCAAAAAGGGGAAAGCATATGTAGATGAACTATCAGCAGATGAAATTGCTTCGCAGAAAGGAAGTCCGACCCAGGCTGGACAAAACAGCCCTTTTCGCAACAGGAGTGCAGAAGAAAATCTGAAGCTGTTCAGGGAAATGAAAGATGGAAAGTATAAAGAAGGAGAGAAAATACTAAGGGCAAAAATTGATATGTCCTCCCCAAATATGCATATGCGTGATCCCATTATGTATCGTGTACTTCATAAGTCACATCATCGTACTGGTGGCAAATGGTGCATCTATCCAATGTACGATTTCACTCATGGCCAATCAGATTATATTGAAGGGATCACACATTCCATATGTACCCTTGAATTTGAAGTGCACAGGCCACTTTATGACTGGTTCCTGGATAATTTAATTGAAACAGATTACCGCCCGGGTCAGACTGAATTTGCCCGCCTGAATATGAGTTATACGGTTATGAGTAAGAGAAAGCTTCTGGAACTGGTTAATGAGAAACTGGTGATGGGCTGGGATGATCCCAGGATGCCAACGATATCAGGATTACGGCGCCGGGGTTATACTCCTGAATCAATACGTAATTTCTCTGATAAGATTGGAATTGCAAAACGGGATAATGTGATTGATGTAGCTTTATTGGAACATAGTGTTAAGGAAGATTTGAATAAAAAAGCACCTCGGGTAATGGCTGTTCTCGATCCAATAAAAGTTATTCTTAATAATTACCCCGAAGGGAAAACCGAAGAAATAGAAACCATAAACAATCCTGAAGATGAAAGCATGGGGACCCGCATAATTCCTTTTAGTCGTGAGTTATACATTGAGCGTAATGATTTCATGGAAGATCCTCCCAATAAATACTTCCGCCTGGCACCGGGCAGAGAGGTCAGACTGAAATCTGCTTACATCATCAAATGTGAAGAGGTGATAAAAAATGAAAAGGGTGAAATAGAGGAACTGATCTGTTCATATGATCCTGAAACAAAGAGTGGTTCGGGGAGTACCCGCAAGGTAAAAGGCACACTTCACTGGGTGTCTGCAGCACATGCACTAAATGCTGAAGTGCGCCTTTATGACAGGCTATTTAATGATGAAGACCCGGGGGGAAAGAAAGATCAGGATTTTAAAGAATTCTTAAACCCGGAATCTCTAAAAATTCTGACAGGTGCAAAGCTAGAACCATCTTTAAAAACAGTTAATCCTTTTGAAAATCTTCAGTTTCAAAGACTGGGATATTTTTGTGTAGATCCTAATTCCACACCAGAAAAATTGGTCTTTAATCGTACCGTGCCTTTGAGAGATACATGGGGGAAGAAAAATAGGTAGAAGAAGAGGCAAGAAAAGAGGCAAAGGGCGCAGGGCACAGGGGAAAAAAGAGGTCGAAAGTCTAATGGTCTTAAGGTCTAAAACAAAGTCTAAAGCAGAGACGGATTTTGCGAGAACCTTCGAAACCCGATAGGGTGAGAAGCTCACGAGTGGCCTGTGCAATAGCTTATGGGAACGAGTAACCTAGCGACGTGGCAACCTTTCTACTTTTTCATGATTGTTAAATAAAATATTGTTTCTCTATTTGCTTTTTTGTAATTTTCTGCTCTTTGTTAATTAATCATTAAATCCTGGAGGAAATAATATGTCATCACGAATTTCTCGTCGTAATTTTTTCAACAAAACGGTATCACTAGGCACAGGTGCCATACTTTTTAAGTACATGCCTGCTTTTGGGGCACAAAAAAAGGGGATTATGCCTATGATTGTTACCAGTCATACCAACGAAACCGGACAAAAAGCAATGGAAGCTGGCTGGGAAATACTGGCCAAAGGAGGAACGGCTCTTGATGCCATTGAAAAAGCAGCAAATATCATTGAGGTAGATCCTGAAGATACAAGTGTTGGTTATGGTGGTTTGCCTAATGCCAATGGAATTGTTCAGCTTGATGCCTCCATTATGGATGGAAAAACCTATAATGCAGGGGCTGTTGCCTGCCTAGAAAACATTAAAAACCCTGCTTCAGTAGCCAGGGTAGTCATGGAAAGAACCGATCATGTATTGATGGTTGGACAAGGAGCACTTGATTTTGCCAAAAAGTGGGGTTTTAAAGAAGAAGATCTTCTCACCGAAAAAGCAAGGAAGATCTGGCTTAGATGGAAAGAGAATATGAGTGAGAATGACGACTGGGGGCCACCGGATCACCTGAAAGATAAAGCTAAATTAGAATCTTACTGGGAGGGTTTCCCTGAAGAAGAATTTCATTACGGCACCACCAATGTGTTGGCTATTGATATGAATGGAAATGTTTCTGGAATCACCACTACCAGTGGATTAAGTTTTAAGATCCCGGGGCGGGTTGGAGATTCGCCAATCATCGGAGCTGGTCTTTATGTTGATAATGAAGTAGGTGCTGCCGGGGCTACCGGAAGAGGGGAAGATGTGATCAAGTCTCTTGCTTCTTATTTCATGGTTTTACGCATGAAAGATGGCCGTACACCACAACAGGCATGTGAAGATGCCCTGGAGATGATCATTGAAAAGTATGAAAGCATTGGCTCTGATTATCTGCCCGGAGAAAAGTTTATAGCAATTAATAAATCCGGAGAAACAGGCTGTGCAACAATGAGGCGCCGTGAAAAACCTAAAATGTCGGTGATGACGGGCAAGGGATATACAAAATACGAGGGAACCATTGCACGGCCGGTGGAATAGAGTGGTGAGAAGAAGATCTCACGCAGATACCGCTGATTTACGCAGAAGAAACTTACTCTTCAAGCTGCACAAGCACTAATTTAATCTTATCTGC
>DAOWNN010000289.1 GCA_030642585.1 Bacteroidota bacterium
CAGAATGACTGCTTTTGAACCTTTTGAGACAGCCCCATTTAAATAAATGCCCCCTTTTTCTACAATAC
The DNA here is from genome assembly GCA_030642585.1 of Bacteroidota bacterium. GTDB lineage: Bacteria > Bacteroidota > Bacteroidia > Bacteroidales > VadinHA17 > JAYEGO01. Next base: position 69 of record DAOWNN010000289.1, read on the forward strand.
AAAATCTCCTGTCTGCAGGCAGGCACAGCCTACGGAGAATTTCCGCGTAGCGGATTAAGTGTTGTAGGAAAAGCTTTATAAAAGGCTGAGGATTCCGCGTAGCGGATAAACAAATTTTCTCCAGGCATGAATGATTTTTTTTATGATATCCGGGTAGGTAGTAAAATCAAAGGTACTCAGGGTAGAACCCTGAACCCCTCATTTCGGAGTAGAACTCCGGGGAATTAAACCATTATTCTCGTCCGCCGACTGCGTGTCGCCAAATGCTTTAGCGGTGTCGCAAGCGGAACACGAAGGAGGATTAAAAAATCCCCGGAACCGAATCCGGGGATTTAGATTAATAAGTCCTTTGTAAGGTATAGAAACGAACTAAAACATTCGTATTAATATCTTCATACAAAAAGCTATTTAGCAGCCTTCAGGTGCTTTCACTACCTTAAGAACCACTTCCTCCTTTCCTGAACCTTCTTCTATATGATCAGGGTAGGCAGTAAGCCATTCTTCCCAACTACAATCAAGATAATAGCAATCAAGGTATTTGAGTTTTCTCAAACTTGATGCTGCTAAAACCGCACTTCCTTCATCATTGCCAATCACTATGGTCATTAACCTGCGATTAGATATCTTTGGTGAAAACTCAAGCATTCCACGGGGAACACATACGGCCCCTGGAATATGGCCCGCGATGTATTCTGATAATTCTCTGCAATCAACGATCTGTACCTGACTTTCTTCCATTATAAGGCTATTCAGATCTGCAGCGCTAATAGCAGATGTATTTTCTTTTTCAGCTTCCACCATAGCTGCAACATTTTCATAAGTTTTTGTTGTTCCTGATGAGCAGGAAAAGAATGTGCATACAGCAGCAAATAAAAATGGGATAAATATGAATTTCTGTTTCATGTGTTTAAATTTATTTATTTAAGGATGAATAATATGGATTTTCATCCGGTTAAACATATTTTCTGAAGTTTATTTCACCAGTTATTCTGTTTTGGCCTTGTAGGCCAGGTAGCCTCCCTGCAGTGAATAAACATTTGAAAATCCCAGTTTTTGCAAGCTTTCTGCTGCCAGTGCAGCCCTTGCGCCACTCTTACAATAGACAACTATTTCATCTTCAGGCAAAGGAGAATACAGGAACATTTCTTCCCAATAGGATTCATTTGAAATTTTAAATTCCAGTTCACCTCGTGATAGAAGTACAGAACCAGCAATATTCCCTTCTTCAAATTCTTCAACTTGTCTTATATCGAGAAGTAAAATTGGTTCATAGTTTTCTAATTTTACGATCAGGCTATCGACAGGCATCTCAGAAATTTTAGTTTTTGCCACTTCGGCCAGCTCATTTCCATCCTCAAAGCTGGCCATGCAGCCTCCCAGGACAAAAATTGCAAGGACGATCATGGGAAATATGTATATTTTACTTTTTTTCATCTGTTTATATTTTACTTTTTTAATGGTCAGATGTAGCTCGCCCCGATTTTCTCTGGGGTCGGTTCATCTGTTTGATTTTAAAATGAATAGATTTCCATTAAAATGCACTGAACTTTCCGGTCCGCTCATTCCATTTTACAAATACATACCAGATTAGTATGATAAGGCAAACCAGCAGAAAAGCACCTGCATACCCAATATAATCAGGAAGGTAGCTTTTAAATTTCATGCTGTGAGGAAGACTGTCAACGAGAGGTGCAGCAATAAATTTGCGTGATATCGGAGATAGCAGCAAAAATCCAAGAGCAGCCATCCAGAGTTTTACCTGTCCTTCGCCAACTCTCCATAGGGTTCCAACAGCACATCCTCCGGCAACTGTCATACCAAGTCCGAAGATCAAGCCGCCAATCAGTGCCCGAAGCCAGAAGTGCGGATAAACCCAGGTCATTTCTATGGCACGAACAGGAATATCTCCTACACCAATACCAAAATATTTGATAGCAGTAAAGCCAACCAGGGTTACCAGCAATCCTGCCATAACTCCAACAGAACCATCTGCTTCACCGGTCATAAATGGGTCTCTGAAAGCTTTCACAATACAGAACCTGGAGCGTTGGCATATCAGTCCCATTAGCAATCCTGAAATGATAAACCAGGCAAGAACACCATTAACTCCTGCAACAAACCATGCAATGATGAATATTACAGCAGATACGATCCCTCCAAGCCAGACCTGCCAGTTTCCAGTTTCCTTTGTTACGGCAAGGAAAGTGTAACTTTTACCGGAGCTGAACCCCGGACGGTTCTCCATTTCCCACAATAGATATTTCAGGGCGACTATAACGCCTACAAAAAGGCCTATGGTGAAAATAATAGCTCCTCCTGACAAAGCAGGTACACCACTGAAAAATGATCCTATGGTGCAACCCTGTCCTATGGCTGCCCCAAGAGCCATCACTGCTCCACCTATAAAACCTTTAATCAGTTCTCCTTTCGGCGGTATTCTGATGGCAAATTCTTTGGAAAGTAACGCCCCTGCAAAGGCCCCAACAACAAGAATAAGGCATAATAAGCCATAATAGTGTGCGCTTACCGGGGTGATCCCATCATATCCGAAGATCCCCAGTGTATCGTAGAGATTCTCTCCCCAGTTATTGATTCCTCCCGAAGCTCCCCAGGGACTTTTTACTGCAAAAAGCAGGATATTCAATATTCCCAGGATTATTCCACCAACCCAAACAGGCCAGTGTTTCGAGAAAAATGTTTTAAATAGTAAACTTAGAGCCCTTGGCTCTTCATCTTGTGAACTCATATTATTATCTTATTTTTTTTGAATGACAAACCTGAAAACACCTCCATCAAGTTCAGTTGCTTCCAGAACCGTGTGACCACCTTTTTCACACCAGCGGGGCAGGTCAGATTTGGTTCCGGGGTCAGTTCCCAGCATTTCTAATACATCATTTGAGTTCAATCCTTTCATAGCTTTTGCCAGTTTCATCATTGGCATGGGGCATGATAGTCCCTTACAATCAATAGTTTCAGTAATTTTTGCGTCCATCTTTTTGAATTTATTTGGTGAGTAAATAATTATCAGAATAAAATTTGTAACTATTAGCATATTTAAAAAATAATAGTGCCTGATATTCTACCATGAAATTTCATGAGCTTGCCTAAACATTTTACTGATATAAATCAATAATTATACTGATTTCATTATATTTGTGAATTAATTCACACCAATGTTTATTGATTCACAGTTAATTTATTTTGATGAAAAATTTTGATACTTTACATAG
>DAOWNN010000163.1 GCA_030642585.1 Bacteroidota bacterium
AGCTCTATGGGGAATGGTGTTTCATTTCCTATTATTTTAAGTATTAATGGACAAACTCTGCACAATCACTATCATGGGAATACACTGGAAAAAGGGAGGATGATGGTTACAGATGCAGGAGCAGAATCTTTGCTTCATTATGCCAGTGATATTACCAGAACTGTTCCTGTAGGAGGTAAGTTTAATGATCGGCAAAAGGGGATATATGAATTGGTTCTTAAGGCCAATACTGAAGCTATTAAAGCGATAACACCAGGAATAACTAACAGGAGTGTTCATTTGCTTGCTGCCGAAGTGATTACTTCAGGCTTGAAAGATCTTGGTTTGATGAAAGGAAATGTTCAGGAGGCTGTAAAGAAGGGAGCACATGCTTTGTTTTTCCCTCATGGGCTGGGACATCATATGGGCTTGGACGTTCATGATATGGAGGGCCTGGGAGAAAATTATGTTGGTTATGATCATAAGATAAAAAGGAGCGACCAGTTTGGACTGGCGTTTTTGAGATTTGGGAAGGAGTACGAACCTGGTCATGTTTTTACTATTGAACCTGGTATTTACTTTATCCCAGCTCTTATAGATTTGTGGAAAAGTGAAAATAAATTTAAGGAGTTTATCAATTATGAGGCTGTTGAATCTTATAAAGATTTTGGAGGAATTCGTATTGAGGATGATATTTTGGTAACTCCCGAAGGATATAAAGTGCTGGGGAAACCAATTCCCAAGTCTGTTAAGGAAGTTGAGGAAATAATGAGCAAATAATTCCTTTCCCCATCGATTTTGGAGATTATATTTCAAAATATACTAAAAACAAAAGCGGGGGAATACTTTAGGGTTCAATCAATTTGTGTCATTACTACGAACGGCTTTAGCCCTCATGAGCGTAGTGGATAACGCAGAAATCCAGGCTTGAAGTTTTATAATACTTATACCGCGTAGCGGTTATGGTATTGTAGTTGAGATTTTGAATTTTCACAAATTCCCCGTAGGGGATAAACAGATTATATGAAGCAAAAAAGGGACCAGTCTGGCCCCTTTTTAGGAAGTAAAATTTGGTTTAGCTGATTTTTGCAACATAAAACTCTCTATTCATTCTGGCAATATTTATAACAGAAATCTCCTTTGGACATTGGGCTTCACAGGCACCTGTATTGGTACAGTTTCCAAAACCCAGTTCATCCATTTTTTGTATCATGGCTTCTACTCTTTCTTTAGCTTCAATTTTTCCTTGAGGTATCTGTGCGTATTGTGAAACTTTAGCTGACACAAAAAGCATGGCTGAAGCATTTTTACAAGCAGCTACACAAGCGCCACAACCAATACAAATAGCACTATCAAAAGAATGATCTGACTTTTCCTTAATTACCGGAATGGCATGTGAATCAGGGGCAGATCCTACATTGGTAGAAATAAATCCTCCTGCAACCTGAATCTTATCAAATGAATTCCTGTCGACGATTAGATCTCTAATTACAGGAAATGCTTTTGACCTCCAAGGTTCAACCACTATATTCTGGCCATCTTTAAAATATCTCATGGAAAGATGGCAGGTAGTAATGCCTTTTACCGGTCCGTGAGGATATCCGTTGATATACATCCCACAGGCACCACAGATTCCTTCTCTACAATCTGAATCAAAAGCAATAGGATCTTCGCCTTTTTCAATGAGACGGGTGTTCAATGCATCAAGCATTTCAAGAAATGACATTTCTGGTGAGGCTCCGTCAAAATCATAATTTACAAATGCACCTTTTGAGTTTGCATCCTTTTGCCGCCATATTTTCAGTTTAACTCTCATTGGTTCGTATTTATTTAGTTCAGAATTTCAAGTTTGTTTAATGTGGAAGATTTTATTTATACGATCTTACCTTTACTTCTACTTCCTCATATTTAAGATCTTCCTTGTGTAATTGATGAATTTGTTTGCTGCTGTTATACTCCCAGGCAGCTACATACATAAAGTCGGCATCGTTTCTTTTTGCTTCTCCCTCTTCTGTTTGACTTTCTTCCCTGAAATGAGCTCCACAAGATTCAGTACGGTTAAGCGCATCTGTGATCATAAGATCGGCTACATCAAAATAATCTGCTACTCTACCCGCTTTTTCCAACTCCTGGTTTAGTTCATTCAAGCCGCCTGGAACCATCAGGTCTTTGTAAAAATCTTCTTTTAGTTTCTTAACCATCACCCTGGCCTTATTCAATCCCTCTTCGTTTCTGCTCATTCCACAATAGTCCCACATTATTTTACCAAGCTTACGATGAAAAGATGTGGCACTTTTTGTTCCTTTAATGGAAATTAGTTTTTCTAATTGATTCATTACCTCTTTTTCGGCTTCCTCAAATTCCTTTAAATCTGTGGAAATTCTGGGTGTTCTAATTTCATCGGACAGATAGTTAGCAATCGTATATGGAAGAATAAAGTATCCATCCCCGGAAGTTTGCATCAGGGAGCTGGCTCCCAATCTATTTGCCCCATGGTCTGAAAAGTTAGATTCTCCAATGGCATATAAACCAGGAACAGTAGTCATAAGCTCATAGTCAACCCAAAGTCCTCCCATAGTATAATGACCGGCAGGGTAAATGCGCATAGGCTCATCATATGGACTGGTCCCTGTTATTGTTTCATACATTTCAAACAGGTTTCCATATTTTGATTCAATAGCCTTTTTCCCTTGCTTTTGAATGGCATCTCTAAAATCTAGATTTACAGCCAGCCCCGTATCACTAACACCATAACCGGCATCACAGCGTTCTTTTGCAGCCCTGGAAGCAACATCACGGGGTACCAGGTTGCCAAATGCAGGATACCTTCTTTCCAGGAAGTAGTCTCTTTCCTCATTAGGGATTGTGTTTGCGTGTCTCTTATCTCCTTTTGCCTTAGGAACCCAAATTCTCCCGTCATTACGTAAAGATTCAGACATCAAAGTAAGTTTCGCCTGAAAATCATTTAGCTGGGGGATGCTGGTTGGGTGGATTTGTACAAAACTCGGATTTGCGAAATATGCCCCTTTCTTATGTGCTTTCCATGCTGCAGATGGATTTGAATTTACGGCAAGGGTTGATAAATAATAAATGGTACCATATCCTCCGGTAGCTAATACAACGGCATGCGCTGAATGCCTTTCAATTTCTCCGGTAATTAAGTTCCGGGTAATAATTCCCCTGGCCTTGCCATCTATAACAACCAGGTCGAGCATTTCCTGGCGTGGGTACATAGTTACCATCCCCTTGTTGATTTGCCTGTTTAGGGAGGAATAGGTTCCAAGAAGACATTGCTGACCAGTTAATCCTTTGGCATAAAAGGTTCGTGATACCTGTACCCCACCAAATGAACGATTATCGAGATTTCCTCCATAATCACGGGCAAAAGGCACACCTATAGCTGTAAAATGGTCAATGACATCATTACTGACCTGGGCGGCACGATATACATTAGCCTCGCGAGCACGATAATCACCTCCCTTAATCATATCATAAAACAAGTGATAAATACTGTCTCCGTCATTCCGATAGTTTTTGGCTGCGTTTATTCCGCCCTGGGCAGCTACAGAATGCGCTCTACGGGAGGAATCCTGGTAGCAAAAATTCTTAACTTGATATCCTAATTCTCCAAGGGAGGATGCCGCACTTGCACCTGCCAGGCCGGTACCAACGACAATTACATCTAACTTTTTCTTATTGGCAGGGTTTACCAGATTAGCAGTATCCTTGTATTTAGTCCATTTTTCAGCAAGAGGGCCACTAGGAATTTTTGAATTTAATTTCGTCATGATATATGGAGATTTCTAAATCTATTAGTTGAAAAAATTTATTTAACAAAATATATAATAAGTGGAATTACGGCATATCCTGCAGGAACAACAATAGAATATGCCAAACCAACAAATTTGATACAGGGTGTATAGGTTTCATGATTTAACCCGAGAGTTTGAAATGCGGATTGAAATGCGTGGTTAAGATGAAAACCCAGAATAAGGAGAGCAACAAGGTAGAAGACAACATATCCGGGTAATTGGAATAATTCATGTGCCATTCCGTAAAAATTTTCATGATCCCCTTCAACTAATCCCAGCTTAACAAAATAAAAGTTAACAAAATGAATGATAAGGAAGATTAAAATAATTCCTCCTGTGTATATCATGTATTTTGAAAAGAAAGAAATCTGTGTTTCTGCCATTTTCTTATAACGGACAGGTCTGGCTAACCAGTTTTGGATTTGGAGAATCACTCCCCAGAGAATATGTAATAGAAACCCTCCCATTAATACTAGCTCAAAGATTTTAATGACAGGGTTTGAGGCCATAAAATGTGCTGCCTTGTTGAAGGGGCCAGGATCATCAGATAACAGAAACAGATTAAGTCCCAGATGAACCAGTAGAAACATGATTAAAAAAAGGCCGGCAAAGGCCATTACAATTTTTTTTGTAAGCGAGCTGCCTAAAAAACTACTCATGAGTATTTTATTAAAGAATGATAATTAACTTGCAATTTCCTGATATATTTAAAGCTTCTCAAATGTATTTTATTAAATATGTTTTTACAATGTTGCCCAACATAATCTTATTAATTTAAATTAAATCTAAAAAGTAGATGAAGCCGTCTGAAAAACAAGATATTAACTTTTTATTTTTTAAAGGCAAAAAGATTCATTACAAAGATGAGGGGGAAGGAATTACACTGGTTCTGCTTCATGGGTATCTTGAATCTATTGAGATCTGGAAGGATTTCTCGGAGTATTTGACTGAACATTTCAGAGTAATCCGGTTAGATTTGCCAGGGCACGGAATGTCGGAATTATTAGAAAAAGTTCAGACTATGGAAGAAACCGCCCGGGTTTTGAAGGCCCTTACAGATCATTTAGAATTGAAAAAGTTTTTTCTGATTGGTCATTCGCTTGGTGGGTATGTAAGCCTTTCCTTCCTGGATTCTTTTCCTGAATACCTGACAGGTTTTTGTCTGTTTCATTCTCACCCTTTAGCAGACACACAACAAATTATTGAAAAAAGAGAAAAAGAAATTGGCTTTATACAGTCTGGCAGGAAAGACCTTCTTTATAATGTGAATATTCCCAATGCCTTTGCAAATGATAATCTGGATAAGTGTAATGAGAAAATTGAATTTGCAAAAAAGATTGCCAGGGATACATCAGATGAGGGTATTATTGCCACTCTGAAAGGAATGATGGTACGTAAGAATTATGTTGATCTGCTTGCCAATACTGAGCTCCCCTTTTTATGGATCCTGGGAGAAAAGGACAATTATATTCCATTTACAGAAATTCAAGACAAAGTTAAAATGCCAGTTAGGGGAAAATTATGTGCTTTGAAAAACAGCGGTCACCAGGGGTTTATGGAGGAAAAGAACATTGCTCTCACTGCCATCGTAAATTTCATTAACGCTCTCCTGAGTTCCGCACCGGGACACCTAAATTAAAAATCAAATAATTTTGCCAGATATTTCTGTTCATCATTCAAGAGTAAAGTTTCTTTTGATACTTCGTTAGTAATTGGGTTCAAGATGTTTATGGCGTAAATTGGGAGTCAGAGGAAAGAGGAAAGAGGAAAGAGGAAACAGAAGAGAGAAAATAATCCTAGTCCTAGGGGACAT
>DAOWNN010000166.1 GCA_030642585.1 Bacteroidota bacterium
GTTGTAACATGAGAGTGTGGAGCCATTTTAAATCCTTTAGGCAGTTTTAATAAAACGGTTCTGGCTCCATCCTCATCCCTCAATACTTTCCGTTTTGTTCCATCTGAATACTCATTAGCATCCTCCCAGTTATTGTCATCATATAAATTCATAAAATTTTTCATGATATTTCCCCCCTTATTTTTTAAGTAGTTCTTCCCGAATCATAGTTTTTCCGCAAGCGGGACATTTTATTGTAGTGCATTTTACTCCCTGTTGATGTGGAATTCGTTCTCCACATTTTGCACATACACAATATCCACCCGTTCCCATAGCTCCTCCTTTATTACGGCCCTGTCCTCCACCACGGCCTAAACCACGACCTTGTCCTTTATTCAATCCTTTTCCTGAAGTGTTCATTTTATTAATTTTTGATTGTTAAAAAAAGAATCAGGCTGCTTATTCAGAAGCCTGATTCATCATACTGTTAATCCTCATTCAATTTAGAACGGTGATCTTCCAGAGAATTTTCAAGTGAAGATAGCTTGTCTTTAAGAATGTGAATTTCATTTTCTATGAGAGTCTTTTCAGAAACATCAGGAAAATCATCCCGGTATGGATTTCCAAACCTATGCTGAAATCCATAGCCACCACCAAAACGATGGCCAAAACCTCCGCGAGATGCTCTACCAAAACCTCTTTCGTGAAAAGCCGGTCCTGCAGAGTATCCCGGATAATCGTTACCGGTGCAATACCCCAATTTTCTACCTGTCATTTGACCCTCTCCCCTTGGGCCTGTTCTGTCTCCGCGTGGCATAATACCCTCCTTTTTTATGATTAGATTCTGTACAGCAAATGCCATGTCCAAAACCTCCTGCAAGATTCACCAGCCTGGTGGATTTACAGTTCGGGCATTCAGCAAATGATGCATTAATATTTGTTTTAAACATATACCCACAACTTTCACATCGTATAATATTATTCCTGAAATGAATATTCCCTCCATCAATTGTCAGTAATTTCCCCTGGATTATAAATTCAGCCAGTTTTTTCCTGGCTTTTTCAATCAGACGACTAAAGGTAGACCGTGAAATCCCCATTTCTCCTGCGGCTTCTTCATGTGAATATGAGTTGTAATCAGCGAGTCGTATAGCTTCAAACTCATCTAAAGAAAGTTTTGACCTTTTCAGGTCTACGCCCGGCACACCCAGTGGCTTAAATTCACTATACAGGGGGGGTTCGTGAACAATTCTGTTGTTTTTTGGCCTCGGCATAAGAATTAATATTAAATAGATTTCATTACAAAGATAATGCACATATGCTCATAATGCAAATTTATATTCAATTATTTTCAATATTTTTTTTATTACTGGATTATAAATTTGTCTACTTATCCTGGGGCTTATCATAAAGATGAGTGATGTCAAGTATAAAACCTTCCATACCCATAGGTTTATTACCAATACAGAACGGATTTGCAGATAGAATATGTTTTCCGGTGGTATTATCTTTGCATTTCCTGATTTCGAGCTTCCCTGAAATAACTTTCCCATTAAGAACTTTATCAACAGACTGCTGCAGCCCTTCAACATCTTCTGGTCTGCGTGTTAATGCAAAGTGTTTCCCTACAACTTCGTCTTTATGATCATATTTATAGAGTTTTAACCATGCTTCATTTACATCCATAATAATACCATCCTTATTGAGCCTGTAATAACCGGCTCCACTATTTCGTACTGTATGATACATATGCTCCATAAGTTCGTCATGTTCCTTTATATCCATAATGAACCCTTCCATGCCTGTTATTTTTCCTTCCTCTACAATTGGGTTCGCTGAAAGGAGGTGTCTTCCTTCCATGCCATCAAAGGTTTTACGGTTTACAGGACGCCCTGTTATCATTTCTCCATGCATAACACTATTTACCAGTTCTTCCAGTTCTTTTAAATTCCTTTCATCACGTGTGTGAGAAAAATGTTTCCCTATCACCATGGTTCTATCCTTACAATGATACATTTTGAGCCATGCCTCATTTACATCCTGGATGATGCCATCTGAATCAATTCTATAATATCCGGCTGCGCTATCATCAACAGCATGTTGCAAATTTTTCTGCCTTTCCTCCTTTTCGTCCAGGTCTATTACTTCCCAACCGGTAATCATTGCTATAATACTTGACAAAGGAGTATCACCTGTTGTAGTCAGGTAAACGTGAGCAATGACGAAGGCAAGGAGAGCAAAAGCTCCAAGAGTGTGTATAATTGCAATTATACTTAAGCCACTTTCATGAATTGGATTGTTCGGATATATGTAAAACATATAAATAAATCCGGTGAGAACCTGTAATGGTATTACCAATAACTTCAATCCCAAATAAATAAAACGCTGTATAGGATTGAATTTATTATAAATAGTTTTATGAGTTGGATGGGGGGCTCCCTTGAATATTCCGCTGATATAGTAGCTGAATTGAGCAGTAATATATTTAGTGGTAGGAATATATTGCTTCCACTCTCCGGTAGCAAAATGCCAGAATATAGCAAATATGATAAGGATCAGGAAGGCCCATGCAGCAGTATCATGCCAGCGAACTACATTTTCAAACCCAAAAAGCTGGAAGGTTCCATGGATTTCAAATCCTGTAAGTGCCAGAAAAAATATTAAAAGAGCCTGACTCCAATGCCAGAAGCGTTCAAAGGCCCGGTATATATAAGTGCTTTTTTTCATTTTCTTTATTTCTTTTTAATTATTCTTAAAAATCCATGAATCACAACTCCCAGGGTAGATAAGATGATCATAGCAAATCCCATAAAATCAAGAGAGATGCTTCTATCCCTTCCGGGCAGATAAAAGTCTGTAAGATCTGCAAGGCGACTATCCCTTGAATGACAATCAATACATTGAAGCGATTCTTCCTTGGGGGCAACCATGTGGTTAACGGGCCAGTACATAACAGTATGAATGAAATCATAAGAACCACTATACTCTAGTTCTGCTTCTTTCATACCCATAGTAGCAGCTTTTTGCCAGTCGAAGTTTTTCCAGTATGCACTGCTGTCTTTTCCGAAAAGATGAGGCAGTACCATGGTGTTATTTACATCGTCGTAAATTTGTTTTGCTTCATGCACTTTTACAGGAATTATCTTTGAATTCTTATCCTTGTATTCTCCTAACAAAGTATTGAGTTTTACGCTTTGAGAAGTATCTATTTCATCTCCTAATACGTAATGTTGTGCTTCACCATTAAACCACTGATAGGAAGGAACTACATCTGTTTCCCATTGAAATGATCCTTTTTTACTATGGTAGGTAATATTGCCCATACTGTCTTTTTCAACCCGCATGCTTCCATCTTCATTAAACTGTCCTGCTGTTGACCAATCCCAAAACATTTTAGTGGCGCTGACCTTGGCAAATGAAGGAATATGGCAAGTCTGACAGGCAATTTTCGCAGAATGCTGTTCCAGGATTTTATTTTTATGGGGTGCTTCAGAATGACATGATTCACAGGAAACCCTGTTAGTATCAATCGAAGCTATGGAATAAAGATTTCCGCTTATATTATGTCTTTCGGTTTTATGACAATCCACACAATCCATATCTCCTCCATCTATGCCCATATGTACATCAACTTCATGGCTTACATGATTCAATTCATTGGCAATATCTCCATGCTTCACATTGTTTCCTCCTCCACCAACAAAATGACAGGCTCCACAATTCTGATTGGTCGGAGAACCTATATTTTGAGCTATAAGAGTATAATCGGGTACTTGATAAGTTTGTCCATCAAATATTTTAGCTTCACTGGCCGGATATCCGGCATCTGTTGGAAATTTCTTGTATGTCCCTGTTTGATCATGACAAACAATACAATCAATATTCCGTGAATCCGCAAAATCAAAATTTTCATCTTTCCAGCCATAACCTATATGACAACTTGTGCAACGCGCTTCATTTGAGGTGACGCCCATACAAAAGTTATTTATAATATTTTTCTTTCCCAATTGTATGGTATCCCCTTTTTCGTTTATGTATTCCCTGCTCCATTTCCAGTGCGAAGATTGCATTACTTCCTGCGCGGTCATATTATGACAGCTAAGACAAGCTTCTGTAACCTCCTGGGGTGTTTTGAATTCCTTATTTAGAGTTCTGTACTTGCTGTGATCCACACGTGGTAAGGTGTCTTTTTTAAAATTGACAGCTATGAGCGAATCCAAAGCTTCATCCATATTTGCTTTATTTAAATAAATAGCACCCAATACCCATGGCAGCAATATGGCAATAAACAAGACCAGGAGTCTTATAAATTTTTCCTGTGATTTTCTTATCATCAACATGCTTAAATTGTTTTATAATGATTTCAGAAATATATTATCTATAAATATAATGCACATATGCTCATAATGCAAATTAAAATGCCAAAAGCTATTGTATAACATATTTTTAAGCCTCCTTCGCGTTCTGCTTGCACCACTGCTAAAGCTTTAGGCAGCACGCGGTCGGCGGACGAGAAGAATGATTTAATTCCCTGGAGTTCTACTCCTAAATGAGGGGTTCAGGGTTTTACCCTGAGGCCTCATTCCTTTGATTGAAAACTGTTCATAAATGAAATGCAAAAAAAATCCCGCAAATTTAAGCGGGATTTTTTTCAATCTCTTATTCTAATTTCTGATTAGGGAAGTTTACTTGCAGGGATGAAAGCCAGGCAATGGTAGCCAGTTAAAATTCCTGCTGTAGTAAGTACAGACAATTCAGTTATCTCCCCTGTATTTGTATTTAGTTTTACAAGGTACTGGTCCATGTCATGATATTCGTAAAGCATAGCGAAAATGGTTCCATCTGTATCTTTCTCCAAATCCATCACATGTACATCCTCATCATCAATATTTGCAGTAGGAAGCAGAGCAGTAGTATCTGAAACCAGACCCGTAGTATTGGCAAAATATATTTCATGGTTGCCACCAATAATTACTTGAGAAGCTGAAGAACCATAGGTAAGTCCACCGGTAGACCAGATATCTTCATCACCATCATTAATTTCATTGTGTGTTCCATCATCTCCGGTTGTTTTATCAAAAACTACCAGGGCACTTTCCCCAACAATATTTGAATACAAATTCACTAAAACATTTCCATCGGCAGCCAGGATCATATCGGCAATACCATCCCAATCTTCGGCTGTGTCCTCATTTAAGAGGGTAGCCACACCGGTTTTAATATTAATTGTATAAAAGCCTCTACCACCATGATTCGTAGCTCCGCCATAGCACTTTTCAGTATCGGGATCATATACCAATCCACGAAGACCGGTTAAAGGCTCGCCATTAATTGTAAGAGATCCAATTTCGGTTAAATCGCCGGTTGTTTTATCTACAGTATACAAATCACCAGTGGAACGCTTAACAACAACCAGTTTAATCCCTTTGGGTGTATCCTCATCTTTGTTACACCCGGTTTGAACCAACATTACACCTGCAAACAACAGTGCAAAAAAATAGGTTATTTTTTTCATTGTTTATAGTTTTTAGGTATGAATTACTAATAATAAAGATACATAACTTAATTAACATTCAAATTAGAAAGGAAATTCAAAGATCA
>DAOWNN010000125.1 GCA_030642585.1 Bacteroidota bacterium
GCTGCTCCAAGAACAGATACGTTTGATAGTCTTTGTGAATAATCCATTGTTATTTTGAATTAAGGTTATATTATTTCCAATTCGGTTTACGCTTATCCAGAAAGGCTTTCATACCTTCGGTTCCTTCATTCCCAAACAAAGAGCCAAACTCTTTTGTTTCCAGTTCAGAGCCTGGTGTCATTCCCATTTCCAGGCCCTGACGTGCAGTTTTCTTGACCTTCCCAACAGCTTTCTGTCCCTTAGAAGATATTTTTTTTGCCAACTCAAAAGCCTCATCAATCAAACTTTCATGCTCAACCAGTTTTTGTACGAGGCCAATTCTTAATGCTTCATCTGACTTGATCTGGTCCCCGGTCATTAAATAATATAAAGCATTTCCCATACCCAACAACCTGGGCATGCGCTGTGTTCCTGCATACCCCGGAATCAATCCCAAACTTACCTCCGGTTGACCAAACCTGGCATATTCGCTAGCAATCCTTATGTCACATGCCATAGCCAATTCACAACCACCTCCAAGAGCAAATCCATTAACGGCTGCAATAACCGGGATATCCAGATTTTCAAGGAAAGAAAAAATTTCCTGTCCGGTACGTGAAAACTGTTGTGCTTCTTCAGAATTCATATTTACCATTTCAGCGATGTCTGCTCCAGCTACAAATGCCTTTCCTTCCCCTGTAATGATCAGTGCCCTAATATTCTTATCTCCTTCCAATTCTTTCAGGAAAATCTTCATTTCGCTAAAAATATTTGAATTCAGCGCATTTAAAGCCTCTGGTCGATTGATCTTTAATATACAAATCTCTTCCTTACCTCAATGTTAATCAATTTAAATTGTGCCATTGTTTCTATCAATTAGATTGTAATTCAAGCTTTTATGAATCTATGAGTATTTTTCTGGCAAGTTGGAAATATCAGTACATAAATATAGCAAAATTGACTGAGCCATAAAAGACAGAAAAAAAATTAATTTTGTCTCTTATAAGCTAAAAAATAATTTTTATGAAAAAACTTTATATTCTTATTCCTGCACTTCTGATTACCTTGAATATTTCTGCACAGAAAACTGTATTCAAACAATCCGGGAACAAAATTTTTACAATCGTTTTTTATAATACTGAAAACTTATTTGATTTTGAGGATGATCCCTTAACCATGGATGATGATTTTACACCTGGCAGTGAAAAAAATTGGAACAAGGAGAAGTACCTTAAGAAAACAGAAGATATTTCAAAAGTATTGTCTTCCATAGGAAAAAAAGATCTGCCTGCAATAATTGGCCTTGCCGAAATTGAGAATAAGAAAGTCCTGACTGATTTGATCAATACTAATAATTTGAGTAAGGGTAATTATGGAATTGTTCACTATGATAGCCCTGACAGAAGGGGAATTGATGTGGCAATACTTTTCAGGAAGGATCTTTTTAAAGTGGAATCGCACAAAAGCATTCCAATCAACTTTCCAAGAGATACCATATTAACTCGTGACATCCTGATGGTAAAGGGAAAAACTAATGATTCTGAGAACCTCTATGTGTTTGTAAACCACTGGAAGTCCAGAAGCGGAGGCAGGGCAGTTACAGAGAACAAACGTAATTACAGTGCAGTGATCTTACGTAAGGCAGTAGATTCGATCCTTAATTTTGAGCCAAAAGCAAAAATTGTCATCATGGGGGACTTCAACGATGAACCTACAAGCAGGAGTATTCACCAAATTTTGCAGGCCAGTAATAAAAGAAAAAACCGGAATCAGCGAGACCTGTATAACCTTATGTATGACATGCATAATCTGAATGACTCAGGCAGCTATCATTATAGTGGTTCATGGAATATGCTGGACCAGATCATAATATCTCAAGCTCTACTAGACCCAGAACAAGGTTATTTCACTGATTTCGAAGGTGGCAATATTTTTAACGAAGAATGGATACTTTATAATAATTCAAAAGCCGGAACCTGGACACCCAGCAAGACATACGGAGGAAATACGTATTTTGGAGGAATAAGTGATCACCTTCCTGTATATGTTGTGCTAAGAAAAAATAAAAGATAAAAGTTTAAGGATAAAAGTTGATGAGTTCAAATTTTCTAAACTTCCTGTCTCAGTATGAAATTTAAGCTAATATCTGAATTCCACCCTACCGGAGACCAGCCGGAAGCTATTCAGCAGCTTTCTGAAGGGATTGCAAACGGTACCAGGTACCAAACTCTTCTGGGCGTTACCGGATCAGGCAAGACCTACACCATAGCGAACCTGATAAAGGAGGCACAAAAACCTATCCTGGTGTTGAGTCATAATAAAACGCTGGCTGCCCAATTGTATGGAGAATTCAAACAGTTTTTTCCAGAAAACATGGTAGAATATTTTGTTTCCTATTACGATTATTACCAACCGGAAGCATATCTTCCAACTACAGACACCTATATTGAAAAGGATCTTTCTATTAATGACGAAATAGAAAAACTAAGACTTAGCACTACTTCTGCCCTGCTTTCGGGACGCAAAGATGTGCTTGTTGTTTCTTCAGTATCCTGCTTATATGGAATTGGAAATCCGGATGATTTTCATGAAAACACCATCCACATAAAAAAGGGAGATAAGATCAATCGCAATGTATTCCTCAGAAAATTGGTTGATAGTTTATACTCCAGAAATGAAATTGATTTTAGAAGAGGAACCTTTCGCGTTCGTGGGGACACAATTGATATTTTCCTTGCTTATTCTGACATGGCTCTCAGAATTATTTTTTGGGGTGATGAAATTGAAGAAATTGAATTTTTTGATTCCTCCTCAGGAAAGACCACAGAAGTACTGGAGCAGGCGGTGATTTTTCCTGCCAATATCTTCATTACTACGAAGCCCAGGATTGAAAACGCACTTAATGAGATTGAAAATGATATGATCAAGCAGGTGCAATTTTTCATAGAACAAAGCAAAGAATATGAGGCTAAAAGGCTGGAACAAAAAGTTAAGTATGATCTTGAAATGATCAAGGAGCTTGGATATTGTTCAGGAATTGAAAATTACTCCAGGTACTTTGATGGCAGGGCTGCTGGTACCAGGCCATTTTGCTTATTAGATTATTTTCCTGAGGACTATATAATGATCATAGATGAAAGTCATGTAAGCATACCTCAGGTAAGGGCTATGTTTGGAGGCGATCATTCAAGAAAACAGACCCTCGTTGAATATGGTTTCAGGCTTCCTTCAGCAATGGACAACAGGCCACTGAAATTTGAAGAATTCGAAGCCCTTCAACCACAGGTTATATATCTAAGTGCCACCCCGGCTGATTATGAACTTGAAAAGAGTGAAGGCATTATTGTTGAGCAGGTAATTCGGCCAACAGGATTGTTGGATCCTTCCATTCAGGTCAAACCCAGCCTGAATCAAATTGATGACCTTCTTGAAGAGATGCATAGGAGAATTGAAATAAATGAACGTGTATTGGTCACAACACTAACCAAAAGAATGGCCGAAGAATTAACAGCATACCTTCTAAAACTGGATATTAAATGCAGCTATATTCACTCTGACATTACTACACTGGACCGGATAGAAATTCTTGATAATCTTCGAAATGGAACAATCGATGTGCTTGTAGGGATTAATTTGTTAAGAGAGGGGCTTGATCTTCCTGAGGTTTCATTGGTTGCGATTCTAGATGCCGACAAAGAAGGCTTTTTACGCTCAGAAAGATCTCTTACACAGACAGCTGGGAGAGCTGCCAGAAATATCAATGGAAAAGTAATTATGTATGCTGACTCTGTTACCAGGTCAATGCAAAGAACTATTGATGAAACCAATAGAAGAAGGGAAAAACAGCTCAGGTATAATGAAAAAATGGGGATCACACCAACCCAGATTCATAAATCCCGGGAATCCATGCTATCAAAGTTCCATGGAAAAACAAAAGCCTATCCGGAGTCTGTTAAACCGGATATTGCTGCAGATCCGGTTGTACAATATATGGATGCTATAGCCCTGGAAAAAACCATAGCAAAAACAAGGCTTTTGATGGAAAAAGCTGCACAATCGCTTGATTTTATTGAGGCAGCTCGCTACAGAGATGAAATGTATGAGCTGGAAAAAATTCTTGAAAAGAAAAAATAGGATAGTCTGTTATAAATTAGAGAGTTTAATAATTATTTACGAGAATGCTATCACCACGGGACTCAAACCACCCCTCTTTTGTGCAATTGGTCACCCAAAGTCCAAATCATTAAAAGATAAACCCTTGATTATCAAGGGTGACATTTTAGGGCGTTCACCTTGCGCACAAAACAGTAGCACCAGCATTATCCAGTTGTTAATGTGTACAAAACAACACCGGGCTTCCTGCATGCTGCGCCTTCGCGTAGCCGCTTCGGCAGAGCAAGGTTTGCAGGTGATACAACCTCATTGTATGTCAGATAAAAAACAGCACCGGGCTTCAGCCTGGTGGCTAATGCGCACAACAACAACCTGTCTTTAGTGCGCTTCAGCGTACTTTAATCATTAAAACCACATTTTCGTTTCCATTCAATATACTCCTCCATAAAAGTTTTACGTTTATGAGAGTACTCTGTTTTTTAATGTAAAGTCAGCTAAAAGCTGACTAATGTGTTTCGCTTTTTCAAGCTTGAAGAGGGTGTCCAAAAAGTCTATTATTGAGTCATTCTGAATTTATTTCAGAATCTTAAGTTATTGATTATAAACAGATCCTGAATCAAGTTCAGGATGACGATACGCGTTATGCTTACTTTTTGGACACCCTCCTGGTTTTGGCTATTATAAACACAGGACTGATATTTAATTCCCCTCCTTTTTTCAAGACCGTTTTGTGCAGCAGCTTCAAGGAGTGGCTTTTTACCAAAAAAAGCATCCCGGTAGAACCGGGATACTTCACTATCAGAATATTTCTCCGGGGAATTACCCCAGGTACGATTTCAACAGCTTGCTGCGTGATGTATGCCTCAACCTCCGAATCGCCTTTTCTTTGATCTGTCGAACACGTTCTCGCGTCAACCCAAACTGTTCTCCAATTTCTTCCAGGGTCATTTCCTGGACTCCGATGCCAAAGAAGCATTTAATTATTTCCCTTTCCCTTTCTGTAAGGGTAGCAAGGGCTCTATCAATTTCTCTGATCAGAGATTCTGTCAGCAAACTTTTGTCTGCTATTGGAGAATCTGCATTGGGAAGTACATCGAGGAGACTATTGTCTTCACCATCAACAAAGGGTGCATCCACAGAAATATGCCTGCCTGAAACCCTGAGAGTATCTATAACCTTTTCCCTTGGAAGTTCTAAAGCATCTGCTAATTCTTCAGGGGTAGGTTTGCGCTCAAACTCCTGTTCAAAGCGGGAAAAAGCCTTGTTAATTTTATTCAAGGATCCCACCTGATTTAAGGGTAATCGCACAATTCTCGACTGTTCAGCCAAAGCCTGCAATATGGACTGACGAATCCACCACACTGCATAGGAAATGAATTTAAAACCTCGTGTTTCATCAAACTTCTCAGCAGCTTTGATCAATCCCAGGTTTCCCTCATTGATCAGGTCAGGAAGAGTTAAACCCTGATTCTGGTATTGCTTTGCAACAGATACCACAAACCTGAGATTTGCCCGGGTGAGTTTCTCAAGGGCCTCATGGTCACCTTTCTTGATCCTCTGGGCCAATTCAACTTCTTCCTCAACATTGATCAAATCCTCTTTTCCAATTTCCTGCAGGTACTTATCCAATGAAGCACTTTCCCTGTTGGTGATCGACTTTGTGATCTTTAATTGTCTCATCTATTCTTCCTCTATTTAAGTACAAACTTACGGCTTTTAATTATTCAACTCAAATTAAAAAGCATATCAATATATTTATTACGCTATTCCATTAATGGAAACGATAGCTAAACTGCACTCCCTCAAGGCTTACACCCTCAATAGAATATATTTTCTCTCCGGTATCTTCAAGCCTGCTTATATCAACTACCTGGTTCATTTTTTTATTGTTTATTCGTACAATAATATAACCAGGTTTAAAACCCATACTTGATAATCTTCCATCACGAAGACTTGTCAATTTCAATCCATTACTTAATTTAAATTCTTTCTTTTCTTTTTCAGTTATGGGAACAAACTTTCCACCCAGCACATAATCACTGCTGCGCACAATTTCAGTTCCGCCTTCAAGATTACGTAAAACAACATCATATTGTTTCGTTTTACCCTTTCTTTTAATAACAATAGGAACCCGGTCTCCGGGCCGATATCTTGAAAACCTTTCCTGAAGCTCTGAAACAGTATTCACATTTATCTTATCTATTGACAAAACAACATCTCCTTTCTTAATACCCGCTTCAGAGGCAGCACCCCCTTCCGTGACACTGCTTATGTAAACTCCTTCAATATCACCAAGGTTTTCTTCCTCCGCCAGACCTGCAGTCACATCATTGATACTAACACCCAAAATAGCCCTTTGCACACGACCGTATTCTTTCAGGTCGGCAACAATTTTCTTAACTATTTCAATAGGAATGGCAAACGAATTACCGGAATATTCTCCTGTGGCTGACACAATGGCAGAGGTAATCCCAATCAGTTCTCCATCTGTATTTACCAGGGCTCCTCCACTATTCCCATGATTCAGGGCTGCATCAGTTTGAAGAAAAGA
>DAOWNN010000043.1 GCA_030642585.1 Bacteroidota bacterium
AACCATGCGCGTAAACATCTGGTTCGCCACCGCTGGGGTTATTAATAACTTTTTGATCACCGGCACAGGCATATCCTATACCGTTGCTATTAATACTTAAATCGCCAAAATCGTAAAGAGGGTCTAGTATTGGAACATCATTCCATGTAAGTCCAAGATCGGCAGATTTTAGAAAAGTTCTGCCATAGCCAACAAGAATTGTAGTAGTATCGTTAACCATATTTATTTCCTGCAAATTATTGCCAGGGCTTACAGATTGAGATACCCAATTAAAAGTTACCTGTGATAAAGCAGAAAATGAAATGAAAAACGATAAAAACAAAAAAGTAAAATTTTTCATAAGCGTAGTTGTTAGTTAATAAGTAGTGAGTTGTAAATTAAGTTAGAAAGTTATGAATTATAAGTGATAAAATATTAATTCTCTATCAAACATATCAGGTTAATTTTTTTCTTTTACTGTTCCCGGTTCATCAAAATGAAACATATTCTCAATTTTCCCTGTTCTTCCATCTGAATATGTAAATTTCAAAGTATCACTATTCAGTAAGTGATGAATTTGATTGGAATTTGTCATTGTATCAACAAATGATATTTCAAGCATTTGTTTGTATTCATTATTCAAAACTGTCTGAAATCTGATAATGCCATCATCGTTTGATATATGACTTACAAGGTATTGATATCTTTTTTTCAAGCTGCGGTTCTTGCCCAGAGGGAGAGTGTAAACTTTTACCACTGTGCTATCATAATTTTTATTATTGTTAAATTCCACTTTATAAGGAGAAAACAAAAGGTTTATATACTCTCCCCTTGAAATCGATCCTGTCTCAATTTTACCGACCACCTCATATTTTAATACAACCTCATTGGTCTTTCCGGCAGCTTCCCAGCTAAGTGTTTTCGATTCAAGTATCTCAAGCAGTTCCTTTTCATTTATTTCGGTGTTTCCGGGGAAGTAGATTTTAACTATTACCGGACAGGCATATTCAGAAATGAGTCCCACTGCATCGGTTTTTTGCTGTAATAGCTTTGCCAGGTAGTTAAAATCATAAACATCAAAGAAGTTTTCCAGCAGCACATCTACAACTTTAACATCAGCAACACCTTTTGCCAGGGGACGTAATGGGGTTTTAGAGGGGGTGAATAATGTTTTTTCAATATCTTCACTACTCAGGACTTCAGGGTCATAATAAATTTTCACTTTTTTATCTCCCACGTAGGTGGCAACACCGTATACACCATTAACTCTTTTCATTTTTGAAGCAAATGACATAGAACTGGCATAACATTTAATGTTTTTAAGTCCTTCACGTGAAAAAGTTTCAGCATTGGCCATTTCTTCCTGGGTGTACCATCTCTTGTCGATAGTAGGAATTTCCCAAACAGATTCTAATAACAGGCCGATTACAAAGAGTACAACCACTGCTATCGGAGGCAGCCAGCGCAGGTATTCTCTTTTATTTATCTGCAGGGTTTCTTTTTCAGGACAAACATCAATGCAATCATTACATAAATTACAATCTGCATCTTTTACCACTTTCATACTTGCTACATCAATGCCCTGAGGGCATTTTATGCTGCAAAGCTGGCAATCAGTACAGGTTTCTTCATTCCTGGTAATTTTTGCCACAGGAATGATTCTATTGCTATAGTTCAGTATCTCAAGCAAATAGCCTCCTGCACTGGCTATGGCCAGGGGCCATGCAAAATGTATCTTGACACCGAATAGCAATAGGGCAATGTATATTACAAGTACAGCAATGAAGAAACCGGTAAATTTAAAAATGTTGGAGATAGCTCCAAGAGGACACAAGTATTTGCACCAGAACAACCTTATAAAAACAGAACCAATGATCACCAGGGCAATTGACAGAACTGCATAAAGTACAACCACATCTGTGTCGAATCCTGATGCAATAGCATAAAAGGGATCATACTCCTTGCAAAAAAGCTCACTCGACCCAACGTGAAATAAAAGGTAAGGAACAGAAGAACATATTTTAGCGAACGGAGGAGCTTATCGGTAATACCTTTAATAGTAAGTCTAAGCTTAAGTTTTTCACCCAGTGATCCAAACCATTCGCTTATTGTGCCTATTGGACATATATAAGAGCAGAATAGTTTGCTGAAAAGCAAGATGCCAAAAAAAAGGAGAACTCCCATAACTATCTGTGCACTTGTCATGGTGCAGGCCAGTGTTTTGTTTAGCAGGTAACTTCCCAGAGCCTGTATACCTCCAAATGGACAGTAAGCTTCAAAATCAGGTGTGTAACTCTTCTTAAAAACAGCCAATAATGCCACAAAGATCATAGCAGCTATCACTCCCCATTGAATTACTTTTCTGGGCCAGTTATTAATCTTTCTGTTCTTCATACTTATTTCTTATAAGTTTATAGGGATAAAAATCAAATCCTGCATAATCAATATTGAAAGGTTGCATTTCATATTTATTTATCTGCAAACCCGGTTTCCTGTGTAAAAGTTCTGAGCTGGCATTTTTTCCTAGAATATGACCCATGAAAATACCGAATAATAGCAGGGCGGCAAGTTGAGCATAGCCTGCAAGGTTCCACCTACTGACATTATGCGCTGTCAGATCCTTCTTACGGGCCAGGACAGCTTCAGCCAAACCTTCCGGCACATCAGCTGTTACATCCAGATTGGCCATTACATTGTTTACCTTCGATTGTAATTCCTTACACGAAGAACATTCATCAAGGTGTTTTTCGAATTTCCTGCCTGAAACTTCAAGAATGATATGCTGATATGCCTGTTTACAATTCATTTTCTATAATAGATAGACGCTAATAGGTTTATTATCTGGCGTGGGAACCAGGAAATAATTTCATTTATCTATTTTCTAACTGATCGCGTCTGTCGCATAGTTCCTTATTACAATATTGGCATTGATCGCCCAACCCCATCATATCTATCAGTAATTGATCTAACAATTGTTCCTGCTCTTCATCACAAATGCTTCTGATATTGGTGAAGTGTTTTATAGTCTGCTTTTTGAGACCAGCGTGAAGTCTTCCAATATTTTTAGCTATTGAGTCTAAACGTTCTGCAGAGGGCTGTTCAAGCAGTAGCTCATCAAGTAGTTTGAAATGAGCTTCACATTGCATATCCAGGAGGTTTTGATAGACCCTGAATATCTTTGCATCCATTTCACTTATTGTTTGAAATTGCTCTTTTGTTAAATCCAGCTTCTCTTTTAGAAATATATCCGAACTGAATTTGTTTTCAATTACCTTGGGAGCAGTTTTCTCATTCATTAATAGGATTGTGGTGAAGGCCGAAATATTTATTACTAGCAGAAAGATGTTCAGCCACTTTGAAATTCTATTTCTTTTAAAAGTTTCCATATTTTAAATGTTTTTAAAATAAAATGCCAGGGATTTGCGTAAGTATATTTTGGCTCTGTATATTAAAGATTCAACAGAAGCCTGTGTAAGATCCATGATCTCACATATTTCTTTATGAGAATGTCCTTCGAATTTGTGAAGTAAAAGAGCTCTCTTCTGGTTTGCAGGCAACTTGTCAATTGCCTTGAAGAGGACTTCTTTGCTTTCCTTTTCTTCTAAAGTTCTTTCAGGAGTTACTCTTTCAGTGTGTTTAGGAATTTGTTCCAGTTGATTTATTGAAACATCGAATTCGGTATTTGAAGATGCTTTGGCAGGATTTTTCTTACGTAATAAACTAATGGATTTACTGTAGGCAATTCTAAACAACCAACCCGACAGGTCATCCCTGTTTCTGAGGTGGTCAATGGAGCGGTAGACCTCCAGAAATACATCCTGGGAAATATCTTGTGCATCTGAATAATTATTAAGAAGCCGGTAGCAAGTATTGAAAACCAACCCCTGGTATTTTTCTATCAGGAGGCTGAAAGCAACATCATTATTCTGAAGTATCTTTTCAACTAAATACTTGTCATTCATAGAGTTTTATCATGAAGATAAAAGCATTTTGAAAGGCTAAATCGTAAATTTGCCTGACCCTTTCTCTTCCTTAATAATTCCCTTTAAGAAAGCTTCAGCTTCTTCCCTTGTCCTGAAGAGATCTCCTTCCGATTCCCACCATTTTTCTCCATTGGAAATACCCAATTGGGAGCAACCTTCTACTTCCCGGAGATTTATATTCTCAAGCGACTTCATTTTTATGCTGTCGCTTTTTATTCTTAAGATCCTTGCTTTAACAGGCATGCCTTCAAGAGCAACTCCCTTTGGATCTACTAAAACCACCACCCCATAACATATTTCCCCTTCTTCAGCCCAATCGCCAATTTTTTGTTTAAGAAAATCATTTAATTCAGCAGTTTCCTCAACATATTCATATATCTCATCGGGATCTGACTTTTGGCTTGAGTTACAGCTGATAAATAATGCTAAAACTGAAAAAATAAAAATTGAAAATAAGTGTTTCATGTGTAATGTTTTTTATCATTCATTATTAATAGACGTATAGAATCAAAGAAACCAGTGTGATATATGTAGAAATCACTTGTAAAAATAGAGAAATATTATTTATTGGGCAACTGGTTTGAAAGCAAAAAGTGTGTCGTCTCTCGGCTTTTGTTTAATTCACAGCTGATCTTCCAGGCTTGTAGCAAAAACGCTAAAATCTGTATTGCTTAATGTTATTTCAGAAGTATATTGTAATTTTGGAAGACGAACCAGATACGGAATAACTGAAATAGGGTAGATCGAATAATACAAATTAAGTCGGAAGCTGTCCCTACTTTTTAAATATGTTACTATGAAGAAATATTATTTGATTTTTTTTGTATTCCTTTTAATAGCAGCCTCATCATGCAGTACAGATAATTCCTGGCAATTATTGTTCAATGGAGAAAACCTGGAGGGCTGGACCCAGATTAACGGGGAAGCAAAATACTATGTTGAAAATGGTGAAATTGTGGGAGAAACTCTTTTGGGTTCCCCGAATAGCTTTCTCTGCACCGAAGAAGACTATGATGATTTCATCCTTGAATTTGACGTATTGCTTGAATCTTCTGTTAATTCAGGTGTACAGATCAGAAGTGAGAGTATGGAAGATTACAGCAATGGAAGGGTGCATGGATACCAGGTTGAGATTGACCCTCTTGAAAGAAGATGGACTGCCGGAATTTATGACGAAGCCCGCAGGGGATGGCTGTACAACCTGGAAAGGAACCCCAAAGGGAAAAATGCCTTCAGGATGGGAGAATGGAATCATTTTAGGGTTGAAGCTGTTGGAAATTCAATCAGCACCTGGGTTAATGATATTCAATGTGCATGCCTGGTTGATGATATGACGGCTACAGGGTTTATAGGACTGCAGGTGCATAATATAAGCAGTAAGGAGCAGGAAGGGCAAAAGATAAGATGGAAAAATATCAGGATAATGACGGAAGACCTGGAATCTTTTCGCCTGAATCCCGATCCTGAAGTTCCGGAAATTAGTTATTTGACCAATACGCTTACAGACAGGGAAATTGAAGAAGGCTGGAAACTCTTGTGGGATGGAAAAACCACCGCAGGCTGGCGTGGTGCTAAAATGGCTTATTTCCCTAAAGCTGGTTGGGAAATAGAAGATGGTGTACTGACTGTTCTTGAATCAGGAGGAGGGGAATCGGAAAGTGGTGGAGATATAATTACTGAAAAAACCTATGGTAACTTTATCCTTCAGCTTGATTTCAAAATTACAGAAGGGGCAAATAGCGGAATCAAATATTTTGTTGATCCTGAATTGAATAAGGGGCCGGGATCTGCAATTGGCTGTGAATTTCAGATACTGGACAATAAAAATCATCCAGACGCAAAAATGGGTACTGCAGGGAACAGGACGCTTGGCTCATTGTATGACCTGATAAGGGCACAGGCAGGAACAGAAAGGCTGAAAGGATATATGTTTAACGGTATTGGCACCTGGAACCGTGCTATGATTATTGTAGAGGAATGTAATGTGGAGCATTACCTGAATAATATTAAAGTTGTTGAATATGAACGATGTTCTCAAAAGTGGAAAGATCTGGTGGCTGGCAGCAAATATAAAGACTGGCCGGATTTCGGAGAAGCAAAGGAAGGATATATCCTGCTGCAGGACCACGGCAACGCCGTTTCTTTTAAAAACATCAAGATACTAGAACTTAAATAGAGGAAATGAAGTGATGGGGAGATGAGGTGATAAGGTAAGGCAGAATGAACCGACAGGAATAAAAGAAACGATTGGAACCTGTTAAGGAGTTTTGGTAGTTGAAAGCCCTGTAGGGGCAAAATATAAAAGCCCGGGGCGAAGCCCTGGGTTGGGAGTATAAAGATTGGCAGGTTTTGGCGAGAATTTTGCATTGATGCAAAATTCGTGACAAAACCAGAATATTGAATATCACACAAATACATTTTTTATCACACGAGATATTAAATACTAGTAAAATGAAAAGTAAATCTTCAAGAAGAGAATTTGTGAAAAAAACAGCTCTTGGTGCAACTGCAGTAAGTCTGGGAGCCATTGGTTTCTCTGCCAGCAGTTATAAAAGGATCATAGGAGCTAATGACTCAATCACCCTGGCTATGGTTGGATGTGGCCGCAGGTTTCCCAGCTATATCGACCCTATCGCAAAAAACAATGACAATATAAGGGTGGCATATATCTGCGATGTTATGAAGGAAAGAAGGGAAAAAGCCGCTGAAATGATATCTGAAAAAATCGGGTACAAGCCGGCTGTAATAAATGATTTCAGGCAAGCCCTGGATGATAAGAAAGTGGATGCAATATTCAATGCTACTCCCGACCACTGGCATGCACCGGCTACCTGGATGGCACTTGAAACAGGTAAACATGTATATGTTGAAAAACCTTTAACACATAATCCCAGGGAAAGCGAATTGCTACTCGAATATCTCAGGAAATACAAGAAAATTGTTCAGATGGGCAATCAGCAAAGATCTGCTCCGGAATCTATTGAGATCATTAAGCAGATTCATGATGGGGTTATTGGCAATCCTTATTTGGCTGTGGCATTCTATACAAACAGCCGTGGTCGGGTAAAAAACCCGGAACTTGCTGCTCCCCCGGAAGGATTGGACTGGGACCTTTTCCAGGGTCCGGCTCCCAGGGTTCCCTATATGGATATCTATTTTGACTATAACTGGCACTGGAACTGGCATTTTGGAACTGCTGAGACGGGTAATAATGCAACACATGAACTTGATATTGCCCGATGGGCTCTGCAGGTTGATTACCCTGAAGAAGTTTCGGTGAATGCCGGAAAATTCCATTATGCAGACGATGGCTGGACTATGTATGACACTATGGATGCAACATTTAAGTTCCCGGGAGGAAAAACCATCAAGTGGGATGGCAAGAGCAGGAACGGATATAACACGTACGGAGGTGGACGTGGTACTGTTATTTATGGGTCGGAAGGATCCGTTTATGTTGACAGGGGCGTTTATAAATTATATAACCGGTCAGGTAAGCTGGTAAAAGACAGTAAATCCGATCTGGGTGAAACAGGAACCACCCCTGGAGGAGGCGGTGGCATGACAAGGCTCCATATCGAGAATTTTTTCGATGCCATACGGGGAAAAGCAACGCAACGCTCGCCCATTGACGAAGGAGGTAAGAGTACATTGCTTTGCCATCTGGGCAACATTGCCAGCAGAACCGGCAAAACCCTTTATTGCGATATAGAGAATGGTCATATAAAGGATGAGGAAGCAATGAAACTATGGAGCAGATCTTATGAACCTGGCTGGGAACCTAAAATATAATACAAGTTACCAGATAGATTTGAAATTTATGGCGACATTGAAACTGAACAATATGCACATTCATTTTAAAGCCAGGCTAATATGGTATCGGGCATCAATTTTCATTTTTTTTCTTCTGGTTTTTAGTCAATGCGATAGTATTGTAAGTAAAAAATCATTAAAACTTGCTCATGGCTTGCCAACAGATCATCCTGTACATCTCGCGATGGTATCAATGGCAGAGAATTGTGCAAAACTTTCTGATGGAAAGCTTACAATTGAAATATACCCTGGAGGGCAACTTGGTTCTGAACAGCAATGTGTAGAATTGCTCCAGATAGGAAGTCTGGCAATCACTAAAGTTTCTGCAGCAGTAATGGAGAGCTTTACTGATGATTACAAGGTCTTGGGGCTCCCATATCTATTCAGGTCAAAGGAACATGCATTCAATGTTCTGGACGGTGACATAGGAAAAGAATTATTGCTTAGTACTGAAAAAAAATGGATCAGGGGTCTCTGTTTTTATGATGCCGGAAGCAGGAGTTTTTATACAATTGATAAACCCGTTTTAACGCCTGACGATCTGGCCGGATTGAAAATCAGGGTAATGAAAAGTAAAACTGCCTTAGAAATGGTAAAAGCCCTTGGAGGATCTCCTACTCCGCTGTCATGGGGAGAACTATTCACTGCCCTTCAGAGTGGGGTAGTGGATGGTGCTGAAAATAATCCGCCTAGTTTTTATACCTCACACCACTATGAAGTTTGCAAGCACTACTCCCTTGATGAGCATACAGCAGTTCCTGATGTCCTGATCGTTAGCAAGAAAATCTGGTATGGACTTAGTGAAGAAGAACAGGCTTGGTTGCAAGCCGCTGCAAACGAATCGGTTATTCTTGAAAGAAAACTATGGGCCGAATCAGTTGAAAAATCATTAAAGGAAGTTGAAAAGGCCGGTGTTAAGATATATTATCCGGATAAAAGCCTTTTTTCCGATAAAGTTGATAATATTTATGATAGCTATAAGGATCACCCAACTATTTACTCCTATATACAGAGGATCAAAGCAGTCCAATAAATGAGAAAGAATATGAGAGTAAAGATTGACAGAGCCCTTGAGATTGTCCTTATATTTCTAATGTCCATTCTTGTCCTGGATGTTTTATGGCAGGTTGCTAGTCGTTATGTTTTGAGTTCACCAAGTTCTTTTACAGACGAATTAGCAGGGTTTCTCCTGATCTGGGTTGGCCTGCTGGGTGCAGCTTATGTAGCTGGAAAGAATGAACACCTTGCAATTGACCTGATGCTTCAAAGATCGGGAGCGACACGCAAGAAAATTCTTAATATTATTATCACAGTAAGTATTGTCCTTTTTTCATTTCTCGTTTTTTTTACCGGAGGAATCTGGCTGGTCTATACCCGATTCGTTCTGGAAGTTAAGTCCGCGGCTCTTGAAATTTATTTGGGATATGTATATCTGGTACTCCCATTCTCAGGTTTGCTTATAATTTATTTTGTAATCGATAATTTTTTCAGATCTAACAAACAATCGGAATAAAATATGGACCATTTTGCAATACTTGTTCTTGTTATCAGCTTTATCGTATTACTCGCTATTGGAGTGCCTATTGCTTTCAGTATTGGTATTTCGGGTATCCTTACTATGCTGGTATCAATTGATATGCTGCCAGCATTTGCAACTTATGCACACAGGATGGCAACGGGCCTTGATAATTTCGCTCTTCTTGCAATTCCCTTTTTCATCCTGGCAGGAAATATAATGAACAAGGGAGGTATTGCCATAAGATTGATTGATCTTGCACGGGCACTTGTGGGAAACACCCCGGGTGGACTTGCATTTGTAAATATTTTTGCAAATATGCTTTTTGGTGCTATCTCTGGCTCTTCTGCAGCATCTGCTTCAGCAATTGGTAGTATAATGGGCCCGGAAATGAAAAAAGAAGGCTATGATCAGAATTTTAGTGCTGCCGTAAATATTAGTTCTGCTACAACGGGTCTTTCCATTCCTCCGAGTAATGTTTTAATCGTTTATTCTCTTGCAAGTGGCGGGGCATCCATAACCGCCCTGTTTATTGCCGGATATATTCCCGGTATTCTAACAGGTTTAGCTTTGATGATAACAGCAATGTCACTTTTGATATATAAAAATAAAGGTGGCAAAGGAGTGGTTTTAGTCCTGCTAAAAGTTCTCACAGTATCCACAACGATCTTATTATTTCTAACTGCACTTAATTATGCCGGCAATAATATGGGGCCATTGTTTATGCGTATAATCAAAGTAATACTTGGAATAGGAGCTATTGCATTTCTGGTAAGACGTACTATAATATATAAAGACAGAGCAAAGCTTGGAGCACTAAAGTTTCTTGATGCGCTTCCAAGCCTGATGATGCTGGTTATTGTTATAGGTGGAATTATTGCCGGTTATTTTACAGCCACAGAGGCATCTGCGGTGGCTGTTTTATACTCTCTGATTCTGGCATTTATTTATAAAAAATTAAAATGGAAAGATCTTCCTGAAGTATTTATTCGATCCATCAAAACTACATCCATTGTGCTCTTGCTCGTTGTTGCAAGCATGGGCCTTTCATGGATTATGGCCTATGAGAACATCCCACAAAATGTAAGTGCCGGTCTATTGAGTTTAAGTGATAATCCATTTGTAATCCTTCTCGTCATAAATCTGATATTGTTATTTGTTGGTGTGTTTATGGATATGACACCCGCAGTTCTCATCTTTACACCAATTTTCCTTCCGATAGTTCAACACCAATTGGGATTGGACCCTGTTCATTTTGGAATTATTATGGTATTAAATTTAAGTGTGGGTTTATGCACACCACCTGTAGGTTCGGTATTGTTTATTGGTTGCAGTGTTGCAAATCTAAAGATAGAAAATGTTATAAAACCACTATTACCCTTGTTCATAGCAATGATAATAATTTTATTGCTTGTCACATACTTACCTGAATTAAGTCTATGGCTGCCAAGGTTTTTCGGTGCGCTTTAGTGACTTAAAAGCAAAAAAGACCATTGTCTTCGCTATCGC
>DAOWNN010000240.1 GCA_030642585.1 Bacteroidota bacterium
GATTATATTGATGGTCCACATATGTATGTAAATGGCTCAGCCTTTTCTGAAATATATAAAATAAAATATGCCACGGTTGCTGACTTTGAATGGAATACCAGCGACTATAATCCTGAGTTTTCACTCTGGAAAGCATTATATTCAGCATATGGAGCTCAAGTGTCAAAATTATTGCTTGAATTCAGTGATATTTATTACGCTATGATTGAAGTGAATTCCTTACTTGAAGAAGACACCGATCAACGCACAATTAATCTTGGCAAGGAGTTTTTAGATAATATGGAACAGATATTTTCTCTTTTGCAAAGTGAAGATAACATGAATCCAAAGCTTCTGGCAGAGCTGGAAGTATTTAAAATTAAGGCTGAAACTAAATTTCAGAGCTTTGCTAAAATGATTAAAAATTGAATTGTGATTTGTCTACATTTTAAACAATTATTTATGCCATAAATGTGAGGATATCTTTTGGTGTTCTTAAATATCAAATTATTCCATTCCAACATTCCAACATTCCATTCTTCCAGTTGTCTTATCTTATCTCGCCCTGTGCCCTTTGCCCTTTGCCCTTTGCCCTTCGCCCTTTTCCCTTTGCCCTTTGCCCTATGCCCTGTGCCCTTTTCTCCTTTTTCCCACTTACACCCGGGATATTTTGTTTAAAACCTCAGTGCAATCTATAGTTTAATTTATTCAAATTATTTCTATTTTTACGGCTTGAAATTTTAAGTGAATGAGATCTGAGGAAAATAAGTTTTATATGGACAGTGAAATGAAGTTGAGAGTTCTGAGGTATGAACAAATGAGGAGAGAGAAGGCCAGCTTATATTTCGATGTTCATGAGTTTGAAGACATAATAGATTATTACCTGGGAAACAACAGTCTTGGAAGCGCCTCTGAGGCTGTGAGGTTTGGCCTGAATCAACATCCCTCTTCTATGGCCATTCAAATGAGGGAAGCACAGATATTGACAGACAGGGGGAAGATCAGCCAATCCTTAAAGATACTTCGGAAATTATCTTCTATTGAGCGTTCAAATTATGAAGTTTTTTTATTGCTGGGAACTGTATTGAGCATTAAGGGAGAGTATAAATCGGCAATTAAAAATTTTGATAAGGCCCTATCCCTCGATCCTGAAGATAAGGATGAAGTAGCAAGCCAGATTGGAATAATTCTGCAAAACAGGGAGAGGTTTATTGACGCTATCAAATATTTTAAGTTGGCTCTGAAGTTAAATCCCAGCCGGTTTGTAAACCTTTATGAACAAGCTTTTTGTAATGAGAAATTGGGTAGGTATGCCAGGGCCGAAAGCTATTATAAAGCCTATCTTGATAAAGAACCCTTTTCTGAATCGGGTTGGTACAGCCTGGGGCTTGTTATGAGTGGCCTTGAGAAATACAGGGAATCAATTGATGCTTATGATTATGCACTGGCAATAAATGATAAGAATACAAACGTCTTGTTCAACAAGGCAAATATTTTATTTCTCCTAAAGCAATATCAGGATTCTGCGGATGTTTATTCTGAGCTTTTGGAAATTGAACCTGATAATATAAATGGTCTTCTATATATTGCCGAATGTTATGAGGAATTAGGTTTATTTGATAAGGCTGAATACTATTTAAAAGAAGCGCAATATGTAAAGCCAGATTCAGCAGAAGCATTTTATGGAATGGGCCTTCTGTCAATGAAAAGAAATAATGTAAGGGAAAGTAGAAAATATATCAGAAAAGCCATTTCACTGGATAATGAAAATCCTGAGTTCTGGTTTGCTCTTGCCAGGTCCTTTCAATTGGATGAAAGATATGAAAGTGCCACAAATGCTATAAAAAAAACTATAGAATTGGATCCATTTAGTCAGGATTACTGGATTGAGAAAGCATATCTGGAATCTTTAAACGGGAAACTGAAATCTGCTATCAGCACTCTGAAAAAATCCTTTTCTTACATTCCTGAAAATGCACAGGTACATTACAAATTGGGAATCCTGTTTCTTAAAACCTTTTCTTTTGAGAAGGGACTTTCTCATATTGAACAAGGTCTTATTCTTGACTATGAGCTTTCTGAAGAAGTATTTGAAAAAGAAAAGAAGATTTTCTATTCCAAAGAGGTTCAATCATTGCTTGGAAAACATAAGAAACTATAGCTTTTTGCTGTAATGAAGAAATATATAGTTTTATTTTTGAAGGGAATTGGAATAGGAGCCGCAAATGTTATTCCTGGTGTTTCAGGAGGAACCATTGCTCTGATTACCGGAATTTTCGAGAAGCTTATAAACTCCCTTAAGTCAATTGATATAACAGCTTTTCGCCTCTTGATTAAAGGTGAGTTTCGTAAGTTTTCAAAGCATGTGAATCTCGATTTTCTGCTGCTGGTTTTTGGAGGTGTATTTGTCAGCATATTAACATTTGCCAGATTATTTGAATTTTTATTTCTTGATTATCCGGTTTTTGTGTGGTCGTACTTTTTTGGCTTAATCCTGGCTTCCGTTTATTTTGTAGGAAAGACTGTTCATAAGTATACCCTTCCAGTAATCCTTACTTTTCTTATTGGGGTATCACTGGCCTTAATTATTACTTTTTTGTCTCCCGGATCAGAGAATGACAATATTTGGTATTTATTTCTTTGTGGTATCGTTGCTGTTTGCAGTATGATCCTCCCCGGACTTTCAGGCTCTTTTGTCCTTATCCTGATGGGGAATTATGAATTGGTGTTTATTGAAGCAGTGAACAACATGGACATGACAATTCTATTACCTGTAGTTATTGGTGCGATTTTTGGATTGATAGCCTTCTCTCATGCCCTGTCATGGATACTGAGAAAGTATAAAGATCAAACCATTTCATTACTTACAGGATTTATTCTGGGCTCTCTGCTTACACTCTGGCCCTGGAAAAGAGTTGTGTACCAACTTGATAGCATGGGAGAAATTGTTGTCAAAACTGATGGTACCCAGGTAATACAGGCTTATGAGAGGTTTTTTCCTCAAAGTTTCAATACAGAAGTTATTCTGGCCCTGGTGTTGATGTTGGCCGGATTTTTGACAATTACTCTCCTTGAAAAAATTGCCGTAAAAGAACACAGGTAATCAATTAGATTGACCTTATGGCCGCAAATATTTTATATGGAATAATTGGATCTCCCTTGACTCACTCTTTCTCAAAGGAATATTTTCGTAACAAATTCCGGAAGGAGGGAATTACGGATTCAGAGTATCGTAATTTCCAATTAAATAGTATTTATGAATTGCCAGAGCTGGTAGATTCCCATCCACAACTTGTGGGTTTAAATGTAACTGTTCCTTACAAGGAAGAAGTATTATCTTTTCTTAATGAAATTCATCCGGAAGCAAAAGAAATTGGTGCGGTCAATACCATCAAAATTACAAGGGATGGATCAGGCTTTAAAATGAAGGGTTACAATACCGATGCTTATGGTTTTCGTAGCTCCTTGCTTTCTGAGTTGAAAGTGGAAAAGCATATGAAAGCTATAGTGCTGGGAAGTGGTGGTGCTTCCAAAGCCGTATATTATGCCTTAAATAAAATGGGTTTCAAAGTTTTCATAATTTCCAGGACTAAGAATACAGAGGGATATCTTGCTTATTCAGATCTCTCGGAAGCCTTTATGAACGAAATTCAACTTGTGGTTAATACAACTCCCCTGGGGATGTATCCTGAAATAGAGAAATTACCCGCAATTCCTTATCAATTCCTGGGAAGTGAACATATTCTTTTCGATTTAATTTATAATCCCGCAAAAACCTTATTCCTCACCATGGGGGAAGAACAGGGTACAAAGATTATCAATGGATTACAGATGTTGCATCAACAGGCTGAAAAATCCTGGTCTATCTGGAATGATGCAGGCTTATAACATTTTTTTATATGCTTAATTTGGTGCTGCATTGAGCAAAATTGGTAAGCCCGGAGAAAAAATAGTCACAATTATTACAATTTTTTATTAATTTGCGTAACTATGTTCTCTGTTTTTAATATAAGCCCATAGAGGTACTTTCTTGATACTAATAGTTTAGGATTACTTTTGCAGATTTTGTTGGATTTCAGCGAATGAGAAAAACAAAATATATAATAGGAATACTAATTGCCTTGTTTATAGCTTTTCTTCTTACCGGAGTTGTAAACAGGTCGGTTGAGTTTAGCAACGAGCTATATATTAACAAGCCTGTTAAGATTGTTTACTTTGCCATGATGAATCCAATGAAGATGGATGCCTGGGTTCAGGGATTTGAAAGGCTGGAATCACTGGATGGATTTCTGAATGGTCCTGGTTCCAGGTACTTGCTCACCCTCAATATTGGAAGTAGGGAAGTAGTGGTGATGGAGGAGGTTACATCTTTCAACTGGAAAGA